>NZ_AKJB01000057.1:0-190802 GCF_000282555.1 Pseudomonas sp. GM102
AAGCCTCGCTCCTACAGGTTCTCCCACTGGTTCTGCGTCTTGATTTATCGGTATGTTGCTATTTGGGATAACCAGCGCGTTTCATCTCGCGTTCGGTGGTTTGCTGGGCCGAGGCCAGGGCCTGCTCAACCGGCATCTGCCCGGTGAGCGCCGCAGACAGCAGCTTGCCGACCGACGTGCCGATGGCCTGGAATTCAGGAATGGTCACGTACTGGATGCCGACGTAAGGCACGGGTTGGACTGACGGGTGTGCAGGGTCGGCGTGCTGCATCATTTTCAGCGTGACACTGGCGAAGGGCGCGGCCTGCAAGTAGGCGTCGCTGTAGGTGGACATGCGAGTGCCCGGCGGTACGTTGGTGATGCCATCCTTCTCGGCGACCAGTTGGATGTATTCCTTGGAGGTCGCCCAGGTCACAAAGGCTTTGGCGGCTTCCTTGTGTTTGGACGTCGCAGGGATGGCCAGCGACCAGGCATAGAGCCAGGACGAACCCTTGTCGGTGACCTGCGTGGGTGCCGCGACGAAGCCGACCTTATCGGCGACCTTGCTTTGAGTTGTATCGGTGATGAAGGAGCCTGCGACGCTGGCATCGACCCAGATCGCGCATTTGCCGCTGTTGAACAGGGCCAGTGTCTCGTTGAAGCCATTGCTCGAAACACCCGGCGGGCCGTACTGCTTGAGGGTGTTGACGTAGAAGTTCGCGGCGGCGGTCCATTCCGGCCCGGTGAGTTGCGGCTGCCACTGCTCGTTGAACCAGCGTGCACCGAAGGCGTTGGACATGGTGGTCAACAGCGCCATGTTTTCACCCCAACCAGCCTTGCCGCGCAGGCACATTCCGTACTGCTCTTTGTCCGGCTGGTGCAACTTGCCGGCGAACTCGCCGAGCTGCGTCCAGGTCGGGTGCTCGGGCATGCTCAGGCTGGCGTTCTTGAACAGGTCGGTTCGGTAATAGGTGATGGTACTTTCGCCATAAAACGGCAGGGCATAGAGCGTGTCGTTGACTGACAGTCCCTGGCGAACCGAGGGGAAAATATCCTCGAGGTCATAGCTGGCGGGCAGATCCTTTATCGGCTCCAGCCAATGCTTGGCGCCCCACAGCGGTGTTTCGTAGGTGCCGATGGTGAGCACGTCGAATTGACCGCCCTGAGTGGCAATGTCAGTGGTCAGGCGCTGACGCAACACGTTCTCTTCGAGGACCACCCAGTTGAGCTTCACATCAGGGTGCAGCTGTTCGAACGTTTTGGACAACCGCTGCATGCGGATCATGTCGTTGTTGTTCACCGTGGCGATGGTCACCGTTTCGGCCGCCTGGCAGAGCAGGGCGGAGGACAATCCGGCGGACAGAAAAAGTACTGTTGGAATGATCTTCATTGTGTTCTCCGCTCTGCGCCTTGGGCGGCAGAGGCTCTTATTGTTGTTGTAGTCCGCGGTGCGAGTCATCGCCGCAACGGGATGACCACAGGATTACAGCAACCCAAGCGGTGAACAAATGAACGGCATACGCGACACTGATACTTTTTTAACCGTGGCACTCGTGGAAAAAAAGTATCAGTGGCCGCCCTGTAGCGCGCTAGGCTTGCTGCCTGCTTAGTGTGAATCTGATAACCGCGCCTTGGCGTTTCGAATCAGCTTCGACTCGTCCCGGGCTTCGCGGTAGCCTTGATAAAACCAACAAAAACGGGATCGCCAGAGTGATGAACCATCACGTAACCGCAGACAAGCCGCCGGCGCTTGAAGTCATTCTGAACGAGCCGCAGCACAGCTTTCGTTGGTATGAACACGACTATCCCTTCGACCTTGCTCGCTGGAACCATCATCCGGAATTCGAGATCCACCTGATCCGCGAAGGCAGTGGACGGCTGTTGGCCGGTGACTATATCGGCGTGTTCGAGGCCGGCCATGTCGCCCTGATCGGCCCTGGCCTGCCTCACGACTGGATCAGCGATCTGGGCAAAGGCGAGGTGATTGAGGGACGCGACGTGGTGTTGCAGTTCGACGGTCAGATGCTGATGCAACTGCGCGACAAGGTTCCCGAACTCAGCGAGTTGCAAAACCTGTTTCGCCAGGCGGCACAGGGCATCGAATTTCATGGCGATACCCGCAAGAAAGCGGCCCGCCTGCTGGAAGACATCGGCCAGTGCCACGGATTGCAGCGACTGTGCCTGTTCCTGTCATTGCTGCAATTGCTGGCATCGGCCCCCGACAACGAGAAACAGACACTTGCCAGCCTGCAATATGCGCCGATGCTCGACGCGTTGACGGCCCAGCGCATGAGTATCGTCTTCGACTACATCCTCAACGACCTTGCGGATGAGTTGCGGATGTCCGTCATCGCCCAGCGCCTGGACATGAACGAACCGGCCTTCTCCAAATTCTTCAAGCGCGCCACTGGCCATACCTTCGTCGACCTGACGCGCAAACTGCGCGTCCAGCGCGCCTGCCGTTTGCTGGCGCAAAGCAGCTTCAGCGTTGCAGATATCTGCTTTGAAGTGGGTTACGCCAACTTGTCGAATTTCAATCGGCACTTCCGTCATGAAATGCAGGAGACACCCAGCCAGTATCGGCAGCGGTTGCAACGGGTGGTGGCGGTCAGTCATTGAAGAGGGACATATAAGCAAGATCAAAAGATCGCAGCCTTCGGCGACGCCCACAGGCGCGTAGGAGTTGCCGAAAGCTGCGATCTTTTTAGCCGACACTCATCTTGCGATAGGTAGCGTTTTTTGTGGCGCTGAAGTGTTAGGCTCCAAAGCGACCGGGTAGTGGCGATCGCGCATCTCGAATTATTTTTCTCCAGTTCTTGACATGCCTTTCGAACCAGTCCAGAATTGCGTCCATTCCTGCTTAGGGAACACGAAAACCCCTTAGATTTCAAAGGGTTGGATACTAGATTAGAATCTTGTTTCCAGATACGAGTTTACACGTTTGGTGTTGTGCTACTGACATCAGATGTTTGAGGCCGAATAGCAAAATGGTTATGCAGTGGATTGCAAATCCACCTACGCCGGTTCGATTCCGACTTCGGCCTCCACTTTAAACGAGCTCCGTAGATCCATGATCTACGGAGCTTTTTTATTTTCGCAGTCCTGCAAGATTTAGTCTTGAAAAGGGGATTTGCGAACTTGCTTCACCGGAGCGGGATGTATATATTTCCCCCTCTGTTGCACAAGCGTCAGAACTGCCAGATCGTTATTGGCCAGTCTTCAGACTGCTTTACCGCGCTACCGCCCGAATGGCGAAACTGGTAGACGCATGGGACTTAAAATCCCCCGCTCGTAAGGGCGTGCCGGTTCGATTCCGGCTTCGGGCACCAATAGTATGATTTCAGATGTTCCCGTAGACACCTGAAACCTAGAGAAACCGGCCTTATAGCCGGTTTTTTTGTGTCTGAATATCCCCGTATGTTCCTGTACAGCCCCACGATTTAGGTATACGTTTAGGTATATATCGGTTCGATATCGAGGCGTATACCTATGGCGCGCACCGTAACTCCTCTGACAGACCCCAAATGTGAAGCTGCCAAGTCCCGCGAAAAGGATTACACCCTGTTCGACGGGCAGGGGCTTTTTTTGCTTGTAAAGGCTACCGGCACCAAGGTCTGGCGCTTCAAGTATAAAAAGCCAAGCGGTAAGCCCGGTCTGGCTACGTTCGGCAACTACCCGGCTCTCGGTCTGAAAGCCGCCCGCGCACGTCGAGCCGATGCACTCGAGTTGTTGGCGCATGGCCAAGACCCCATCGAGAGCGCTAAGCAAGCAAAGATCGAGGCGGCCAGTGAGGCGGGGAACACCTTTGAGGTGCTGGCCCTGGAATGGCACGCCAGCATGTCCGGAAAATGGTCGAAGGATCACGCGGTCAGGGTGTTGAAAGAGATCGAGGTCGATCTTTTCCCCATGCTGGGCAAACGCCCCGTATCCGACCTGAAAACCCGCGACCTGCTGGCCTGTCTGAAGGCGGTAGAGAAGCGTGGCGCGCTTGATGTGGTTGGGCGACTGCGCCAGCGCATCGCCGGAATCATGCGAATCGCCGTTCAGCGCGATTTCATCGAATACAACCCGGCGCTTGATCTGGTGGGGGGGACTGCCACCCGCAAGACCAAACACCGCCCGGCCTTGCCCCTTGAGCGGTTGCCGGAGTTGTTGCAACGCTGCGAGGCTGACACCGGACGACCGCTTACCTGTCTTGCTGTAAGCCTCGCTCTACTGGTGTTCATTCGTTCCAGTGAGCTGCGCTTTGCCCGCTGGTCTGAGTTCGACTTTACCCGGAGCATGTGGACGATTCCCGGCGAACGTGCACCAATCGAGGGCGTCAAGAGGTCGCACCGAGGAGCCAAGATGGGGACTCCGCACCTTGTCCCGTTGTCACGTCAGACGCTTGAAGTGCTAGAGCAGATACGCCGGCTAAGCGGGCGTTTTGATCTGGTGTTGCCGGGCGATCACTACCACTGGCGGCCAATGTCGGAGAACACCGTAAACAAGTCACTGCGCCGTATGGGGTACGACACCAAGATAGAGGTTTGCGGGCACGGTTTCCGCACTATGGCCTGTTCCGCGTTGGTCGAGTCCGGTCTATGGTCGCGTGACGCGGTTGAGCGGCAAATGAGCCACCAAGAGCGCAACGGCGTGCGCGCGGCCTACACCCACAAGGCTGAGCACTTGGAAGAGCGCCGACGGATGATGACGTGGTGGGCTGACTACTTGGACGCTAACCGGGAAAAGCACATTACACCCTATGATTTTGCACACCGGGACACTGATGTTGTGAACATGAAACGGGGGTTACACGCATGACGAAACGAGGCAAGCGATCAAAGGCACTTCCAGTATTCGACAATCAACTCGAGTGGGGTACAGGTGATTTGGTCGATGAAAGCCTGTCTGATGCTGCGCAGGCAATTATCGCTGACTTGGCCGAACATCACGACGGCGATCTTCAGGAATGGTTAAAGCAAAGGCTTGGGTCCTACAGAGCAGTCACCCGCGAAACGGAAAAAGGACCAGCGCGCCACGAAGAAATTCGCGAAATACAGCAGGCACACCTGAGTCTTCGTGAAGCGCTACAGCGGCTAAGCAATTTCTCTCCTTTTGTCGAGGGTCTCATCAACGACGCCTGCTGGCGTAGCCATGGGTGCTTTTTCAGCGGTGGCTTGCTTTCTGACCTTGAGGCGAAGGCCACCATGGTGTCCGATGTGTTGGATATTACCGAGCAGAAGTTGGAGACCGCTCCAACTATTCGTGGCGTGAAGCCGAAGTTTCAGCGAGATGCTTTGCTGGCTGATACCGCAGACAAGCTACGGCAGTCATCCTTAGCGAAGATGACCAAACGCAGAGCTGCAGAACTCGCCCGAGAGCTTCTCGTTGCCGCAGGGGTCGAGGTGCCAGAGGATATTGTCGAAATCGAAAAACTGATCAGGCGTGTAAAAAAAGGGGGAAAAAAAGCCTCTAACTAATCTCTTTTGAGCACTGCGACAGCAATCGGGGGTTCAACAAAAATGGCTCCGTACCGATACGGAGGCGCTCAAATGCAACCAGTAACAATTCCCCCGAAAGCTCTCATCCGTCAGCCAGCGCTCTGTCAATGGCTGGACCTGTCCCGCTCCGGCCTAGACAAACTCCGCAAGAAAGACCCGACCTTCCCGAAGCCGATCAAAGACGGCGACACCCGCCAGGCTGCTGCGTATTACGTCGTGGCTGAGGTGGATGCATGGCTGCGCGCCAAGATCGAAGCGAGGGATGCAGTATGAGCCATTCACCACCGCTTACAGCGTCCTGGAAGTTTCGCGTAATGGCCGCCCTGCACGCTGATTCCTCCCAGTCTTCTTCTCTCTGGTCCTGGCGCAAAGCCAAGCAGCTCGGGGTGTAACCCATGAAAAGTCAAAACGGCGCCAATGCGCCGACGGGATCGGCTTGGCTGAAATCCATGATTGGGCCCGTGGCGCTCTACCTTCTTGGCGAGCCAAATGCCGCAATGAGCAAGCCGACCGAGTTTCGATTCGGAGCGCATGGCTCGTTATCCGTCGATCTGGAAAAGGGGGTATGGCACTCGCACGAAGACGGGTGCGGTGGCGGCGTATTGGATTTGATTGCCTGGAAAATCGGCATCACAAGTCGGGCCGAGCAAATGGGCTGGCTTGAGCAGCAAGGCTTAAAAGAAAACCAGCCGGTGCCATATCCTGAAAGTCCTGATGTCCTACCGGCCAGCCGTCGCATCTCGGCTTGTTATGACTACACCGACGAAGACGGCAACGATCTGTTTCAAGTTGTCCGCTACGAACCAAAGGACTTTCGCCAGCGCCGCCCGGACGGAAAAGGCGGCTGGATGTGGTCAGTGAAGGGCGTGCGTCAGGTTCCCTACCGTCTGCCGCAATTGCTGGACACGCCGTGGGATACGCCAGTGTTTGTCGTGGAGGGCGAGAAGGACGTATTGCGCTTGGAGTCACTGGGGTTGGTCGCAACCTGCAACGCCGGCGGCGCTGGCAAGTGGCCCAGTGCGCTCAACAAACATTTCGCGCGCCGCCACGTAGTGATTCTGGCGGATAACGACGAGCCGGGACGTCAACACGCCGACAAGGTTTGTCGGGCACTGAGTCAGGCCGAGGCAGAAGTTCGCGTACTGAGCCTTCCAGGGCTGCTGCCGAAGGGCGACGTATCCGACTGGCTGGACGCGGGCGGCACCGTCGAGCAACTGCTGCAAATGGTGGATGCTCCCTGCAATCACCAGTTCGAAGACAACGATCAGCAGTCAGTCGAGGACCACTTCGAGCTCGGTGATGATGCTGACGAAAAGCAGAGCCAAGCTTCTCTGCTGGTCAAGTTCGTGGAGCAACGCTTCGAGTTGTTCCACGATCAAAACAAGGACGTTTTCGCCAAGGACCGAACGACCGGCGAAGTGCGTGATCTAGCCTCGCTCCAGTTCCGAGATGCACTGGTTGCCGGTTTTTACTCCGACAGCGGAAAAGCACCCCGAGATCAATCGGTCCGCGAGGCGCTGAGCACTCTGGCCGGCCTCGGTCGATTCCATGGAGACCGCGAGGAGGTAAACCGGCGCACTGCTGGTGCCGCTGGAGATTATTTTCTCGACCTGGCTGTATCGGGCAGTAGCCGAGCGGTTCGCATACGGCTAGGTAAGTGGGAGATCGTCGAGTCACCTGAGGCGATGTTCGTTCGGCCTGAATCCATGCAGCCGATTCCGGCTCCAGTTCCAGGTGGATCGATCGAGCAACTTTGGCATGTGGCGAACATCCCGCGCGGCTCCCGTCTGCTGGCCCTGGCGTGGCTGATCGAATGCCTGCGTCCTGATACACCTTATCCAGTGCTGGAGCTGCTGGGCGAGCAGGGCAGCGCTAAGAGCACGACACAAACAGCGCTACGCCAGCTTATTGATCCGAATTCCTGCCCATTACGCAGCGCACCGAAGTCGGCGGAGGACCTATTCATTTCTGCTCGTGTGTGTGCGGTAGTGAGCCTGGAGAACATCTCGCACTTGCCCGCAGCAACTCAGGATGCCATGTGTGTATTGGCAACCGGAGGCGGCTTTGCCAAGCGCAAGCTGTACTCGGATGCCGAGGAAAGTGTTATCAGCGTGAAGCGCCCCGTCGTGCTGAATGGCATATCTGCGTCAGTCACGGCGCAAGATCTGGTGGACAGAACGATCACTATCGAGACGCCGGTTATCAGCGAGCGGCTGGAAGTGACAGACCTTTGGCGGGAGTACGAAGCCGAGCGTCCGTGTTTGCTGGGAGCGCTGCTGGATATTTTCGCCAAGGCGTTGGAGTTAGCGCCGCAGATGCACATCCCCGTTGACGAGCGTCCGCGGCTGGTTGAATTCGCTCGCCTCGGTATGGCTGTCGCCGCCGCAGCGGGACATGAGCCCGAGGATTTCCTGCACGAGTTCAATTCCAGTCGGCAGGAAAGTCTGGCTCGCACCATTGACGCTAGCCCGGTAGCTGCCGCCGTAGTGGAACTGGTCGAGGCGCGCCCGCAAGGAGTGACCGCATCAGTAAAAGAGATTCTGCTTATCCTGGAGCAGTACCGTCCAACTGGCTGCGATTCGTGGCCGCGTTCCGCGAAGGGGCTAGGGGACGCCCTGCGACGTGCCGCTCCCGCTCTTCGGCAGATAGGCATCGAGTGCAAGCCCCTAGGTAAATCTGGGGGGACGGTGAAGTGGGGAATCGGGAGAAAGTTATCGAAGCAATGTCCTGCAAGTCCTGATGTCCTGCCAGGCGATCACCCCGAGCAGGACATTGGGACTTGCAGGACTTCGAGTCGGCAACTATCCCCCGACACCACCATTACCTCACCGGACATGGCCTTCGATGAATCCGACGCGGAGGCCTTCTGATGGGAGTTATCGACTATCTCCATGACCGTGGGTTCAGTGCCGAGGTGGTGGGCAACCGCTTATGGGTCTCACCATCTAGCAGGCTGACACAGGAGGAGCGCCGCTATATCAAGTTGCACCGTTTGGAGCTGATGGTCGAAGTTGTGGCCAACGATGGTGAAGCCCGCAGCAGTCACTGGACAGTGCTCGTGACGGGGTACAGCCCCTTCACAATGATCGTTGAGCCGATGACCTATACCGAAGCCTTGGCTGAAGCCCGAATGCTGTGGCCTGAAGCGAATGTAGAGTGACGTTTAGCCCGGATAACTACCGGGCTTTATACTTTTACACAATTGATTGGTGATGATTTCGCTTGCATGGGTGTCAGGGAATACTTGACCAGTTCAGGTTGCCTCCAGACTACTTGATTGCTGCTTTTGTTTTGGCGTAGATTTGCTCTTGTCGTTCCCTTAAAGGGGCGATGTTGGGCCGGTTCGAGTGACTCGACTGGTACCGTTTCTCGCCTTTCGGCGCAGCGGACTTCCTTTTTCATACAGGAGGCCGCCATGGCCGATAAATCTGTTATCAAACATCGTTTCGCTGCGTTCGATCGCCAAGGTGGTCGCTGCTATTACTGCGGCTTCCAGATGTGGCGCGATACTCCTGAGGCCTTCGCCCGCCTCTATGGCCTTTCCCTTCGGCAGGCTAGGCACTTCCAGTGCACAGCCGAGCATCTAGTCGCCAGGCAGGATGGCGGAAGAGATACCCAGTCCAATATTGCTGCCGCCTGCCAGCGGTGCAATCAGGGCCGTCATAAGCGCAAGGAAGCGCCTGAGCCGCAGGAGTACAAGGCTTTAGTGGAGAAGCGGCTGAGCAAAGGTGGCTGGCACCCGCTTCCAGCAGGTACGTAAAAAAACGCCCGGTTCGCCGGCCCTTCAACGGGAAGGAATTCAAGTGGCCAACAACATCAAAACCGAAGTTCAGGAAAGCGGTGTGGCTGAACAAGTCCGAAACGTTGAACTCGCCGACCTGGCGGTCACTTTCGATCTGCCTGCGACGCGCTTCCAGCGAGAGTTGGCGCTCCTGGGCTGGAGCATGCTTGTTCAAGAGGCCACCCGTTTGGCGCACGCGGATGAGTTTGAGCGCAACGTTGGACAGCGGAGCATCGATCCAGCGAGCCTCGATGTGACGCCGACCTGGGCGCATTTCGTACAAGCTGCGAAAGAATTCCTCCCGCATCTCGCAGCGCGAGCGCCCGGCACTCCAACGAGCCCGGCTGACCGGCTGACCGGCTATGTATATGTCTTGTTTGATGGGATGACGGGGCTCAGCAAGATCGGGCATACCAAGACGGAGGGCCATCGCCAGCGCGCGCAGATGGGCGGCCATGGGAACGTGCTAGTCAATGCAGTCAATGCAGTCAATGCCAAGGTGCCTGACTGCCTTGCGGCCGAGGCGAAGTGTCACGAGCATTTTGCCCAGTACCGCACGAACGGTGAGTGGTTCAGTGCGAAACTTGAAGACATTCTTCAGTATATTCATGTGGAGCTGGATTGGCTGGAGATCGACTACGAGAATCAGGCGAGGCTTGTGCAATACATCCTTCATTGCCAATCCGGTGATAGAGAAGAGGCAAGGGCGGCGCTGATGGAGGGGCGAAGAAAACATTCACGCCTCAAGCCCACCAGCAGCGGTCTTGCTTTTAAAGCCAAATGTAATATTTTTGAAGAAACTCCAGAGATTCCATAAGCTTGGATTTCGTAACAAGTCGTTCAATTTCGCTTCGGCCACTATAATCGTGGTCTTGACTGGACTCGCTAATCGCACCCACTTTGAGTCGACTTCTGCCGGTCACGACCGGCAGATATCGGCCAGAAGAGGTCAACCACACCTTGGAGATAAGCGGCTAGCTCCGAGATCCAGAATGCGTGAGATTGAGCGGCCAGGCAGGTGACGGATACGGTGCAAACCGGTTGCTAGGCCTGCATGCGCTGCTATCCTATCGAGTTCAGCAATGAAAGCTGGAGAATAAGATGGCCTCGCACGTATACATTCTCAAAGACGCTTTTCACCAACGGTTCAAGATCGGTAAAGCCAACAACATCGTCGCCAGAGCACGTAGTTTCAGGTGGAAATCTATCGACTTTTCGAGCTCCCTGGGGTTGGTGGTTGCGTCGGAAGAGGATGCGTATGTGTTTGAAAAAATTCTGCACAGAACCTTTCGTTATGCGCGCCTTACTACAGACCAGGTCCTAGCTACTGGCGGGCTTTCTGATGGGGGAAGCGAATGGTTCGATACGAACTGCTGGCCTCGTTTATTGAAATACCTCGAGGACAATCACGACCTGCACCCGCATGAAATCGTAAGCGGTGAATCACTCGCACTGCTGGTTACCCAGATTACACAGTCTTCCGAGCTCGCTTTGGCACGTGCAAATTTGAAAGCGGAAAAGGAAGCTCACCGCATAGAGCGCCTAGAAGTTCAACTCGAACTCCGGCGTGAGCAGATGGGGGAAGTGAAGAAAATACTGCTTTCTGCTCAGCCTAAGTTGTTCCGAGAACTCGAACATCATCGCCAGGAAAGACAAATTGTCGGAGTCTGCAACGGTAGGTACGGGAACTCGTTGGTGTTGGCAGCGAGGCAGTCCTCGGAAGAGAAACGCTTTCTATGGCGGTTAGAGTTGCAAGACACTCAGTACCACTACAAACATGGTGGTGGGTCCGTCATCACTGGCGTGCGCCAGATGAGTCTGGCAGGGGGGGCAATCTGCACCGTCTCATTGCCCCGACTTGAATTGCAAGAGGACGGGCTGTTTGCCGACGTCAATCAACTAATTCATGAGGCGTTCGATCGAGAGCTTTCTTGGCTGCGATCACTACCCACTGTTAGTGAGGAGTGGCTTGATTTGATGCTTCCTGTTTTATGGGACGATCCTGATGAGAAAGACGAATCGGCTATTGAAGTCTGTATCCTCGAGGCTATCCGACACGCACAGAGCATAAAGCTTCCTCCACTAGCGTATGTTTGATTACAGCTTGCGGATTCTGAGCCGCGGGGTTGTACCCCCAAAAGATCTCCTCTAGATCCGCAGAGCTTGCCGGGCCGCTGCTGGCCGAGGCTGTGTGAAAACGTTTTAGAACAGGTTTGATGGTCAGAACCAGAACGAAAATCGCATTCCTACGCAAATTTCAGGTCCGCTGATTAACCAATCACTGGCAGATTTTACGTGGCAACGCAGACTTCAAAACAATGCCTGCATTTTTACGCAGCCTGGGCTGATAGCAGCCTGCCGCGAAGGGCTGCAATCGGCCAATAGGAGACATTCACAAGTCCGTCTAAATCAGAGTAACAGAGGTTGTAAAACGTTAAATAGCGAGCTTCAAAGGTGTATAAAAAGCCCGCAGCCGTACAGTTATAGTTAAATTTATATCTGATAGATCTTGATGCTACTTTATATTATGTAAGTTGTATGTTTTTACGAGTTGCCCGAACGGGCATAGTTGATCATCTAGACCGCGAATAATTGCATTATTATAGCAGTCATCATTGACGATGCCTTCATTGTTGGTCTCACAAATGGCGAGAAGAGGGCATGTTTTTCCTTCATGCGCAACAAAGTCTAAAAATCTTTGTGCAGCATAAAATTGAACAAACTGATCGCCATCATACTTTTCAGGTAGTAGCGTGATCATCTCATCATTATCATTGAGAATGATGGGCATGCCTATTCTACCAATTAGCATTGATATGGTAGAGGAGAATGAATCTTGATCCATTCGATAAAGTTGTGTAAAAAACAACTCTCCACAAAAATCGCTTTCCACCAACTCTAAAACTTCGTCAATCCAAGATGATACACTCTCGAAATTATTACGATGGAAACGTTCTTTTAGCATGGTTTTTAGCCCGCCAAGTCTGCGTTGAACTTTGCTTTTTATAGTTTCATTGAAACCGCCAGCAGAACTCCAACCCAAAGACTTTAACGTCGCGTCAATAGTGACGGAGTCAAATAATAGCTTTTGGTTCTCTCCGCTAAAAGCTAACTCTATTATTTTTAACATGTGATGAAACGGGTTATCGTTGTGCAGGGAGAACTCGACTAAGGCAATTCGGCAGTCGCCCGGCATTTTTGAAAGCCCTAAATGGTCGAAAACCTTATCCATTGCTCGATACGGGAATGCGGGTTCGGTTGTCATCCAGTGATTAGCCTCTATTTTGTGGGCTATATACTCCAGCATATCCCTAGCACCAATTGAATAGTTTTTGCCAGTGCTAAGTATGGCACTATACTCGAAGACCCGAATACTGGTATTAGGTATTATGAAATGACTATTAATAAGACACTCGATCGTTGCATCTTCCTCATCAAGGTGTTTAGTTCCTCCCCAGCTGTATTCATACTGCTTTTGGACTATTTCAGAGTCATCATCCCATTGGTCGAATGGCTTAATAAAGCCTACTTCGCTTGCTTTGCTAGCGACGAGTGCGAAACGCCTTAACTGACCCAAATTTAATCGAATATTATACGCAAGGAACAGATCTTGCAAAAAATGTATATATTCATGTGTAAACGTCTGGTTGTGAGCCAGTAAATTCATTTCCAACGAATCTTTTGTATGTATATGCATAATAAAGTATGACGTACTATAGGTTCCTTCCGATACATTGAGCCGCATCATTGATATTTCCTTGCGCGTTTGTTAGCAGTTTTTAATTTAAAATTGGCGGAGACATTATTTTTATTTGCCAATTATAATGCTTTGCACCATGGCGCTGCTGAAAATAATTTATCCAGTTTCAGCTGTTTATCGACTGAAAACTGCCTCACACTAGTCAACTGCTCCCACTCAGGGCCGAGTAGCAAGCATGGGGCATTAGATGCGCAAATTGCAATCCGCATTAGGTCGAATCCATACCAGTAGGCGATTCATTTGAACAAACACCAATAATCGATCACACCTTGGCATTCCTGCCTGAGTTATCAAATCCGTTAGCTCAAGCGGAGCTTCACGCAGCGATTCGCCACCGTTTTCTAGGTGCCGCGACCGACCGCTGTAGGTCGATAGCAGCCATTATGCCTATACGGATATAGCCGATGTATACACCTCCTGATCTCCTCCATCGATTTCGTGGCATCACACTAGGCGATCGTGGCGATAGACGAATGACCGCGAGTAAGGGTGACCTAGTGATTTGAAATAGGCTGTGAGAGGCGCTGAATGGTAGTGGTGAGCTGCTGAGCTGTTCCATTAAACAGTATCGGCAATGTCGACCGAAGGCTTTACGCTGAGCGGCATAGAGTTCGACAGTCAACGCTGGTACGCTCATTCTTGATGGTGTCGCCCTATACATTAAACATAACGAAAAAAGTCTAAGGATAGAAGTTCATGCTAGAACCAATTATAAAAGGAATAAGCGCCAATGAGAGCGAGCGAGTTCTAGATCAAGTAGCTACTAAAACTTTTTCAGCTTGTGGAGCTATCCCAGTCTGTACAGGGATGTTTCGGGCGGTAAAGAGGTTGCTGATCTCACAGTTTATTTTGACAACACACTCATACTATTTTCCGACAAGGGTGAGGTTGTTTTTCAGGATCACAAACCTACAGACGTCGCTTGGAAACGTTGGTACAGAGCAGCCATTAGTGAGTCGGCCAAACAACTACATGGTGCAGAATCTTTCATAAGGAATCACCCGTCTAGGGTTTTTCTGGACCGCCAATGTCAACGGCCATTCCCCTTTGATCTAAGTCTGCCCGACCTAAAAATCCACCTGATTTGCGTAACTAGAAACATTGGGGCTGCGGCCAAGAGTTATTTTGATTCTATAATGCCTGGGAGCGCAGGGACGTTGGCTTCATTTTACGCGCTCGATGAAAAGGAGATATTAGAGCGACCTTTTACCATCAACGACATTAACCCCAAAAAAACATTCGTACACGTCTTGGACGAAACAGGCGTTGATCTACTACTTGGAGAGCTTGCGACTCCAACTGATTTCATCTGCTACCTCAAGGCAAAAGAGCACGCGATTCGGAAGCTAAACTTATTATCTACTGGCGGCGAAGAAGATCTACTAGCTTACTATTTAGAAAATCGTCAAGAAGATGGCTATGGATCTATTCCCAACCCAAGGGATAGCCAGGGACCATTTATGATCCACGAATGGTACTGGAGAGAATTCATTAAAACAGTACCTTATTACCTGCATTGCGGCGAAAAGAAAGTAGGCGCGGGATGGGCATCAATTCTTCGAAATTTTTCCGATTGCATTGTCAATGCAACGGTCGGCGAAGGACATCATCTTTCACTAGTTGAACATTCCGACGCAATAAAGACTCTGGCTTCTGAGAACGTGGTATCCCGCGCACGATTAGCGAAGGAATTATTTGATAAGTATCACGCAGTACCGGAGTTCGTTCGCTCGGCTAGAGTGGTTCCGTCACTGTCGAATAAAAGAAGGCTATACGTACTACTTTTCTTTCCTTGGAGTGATGAATATGCATCCTATGAAGAGTATCGGAAAGATAGGTTGGACTGCATGGTCTTATACGCACACGTTGCAGCCTATAAATACCAAAAACCAAGAGAGATCGTAGTTTTTGGCTCCGCAACCAAAGGGGCGACACCTGGTTCAGAAACAATACTAGTCATCGACACCTCCACCCCGCTGAAAGCTGAAGATCGCGCAAACGCACAATATATAATGCGCTACCATGACATATTGAATGACATCACCGAGATTCGCTCGAGTAACGTCGAGGAAAAATCTCCGGGGCGCAATGAAAAATGTCCGTGCGGCTCTAGCAAGAAGTTTAAGAAATGCTGCGGAAACCTCAGCCTTGAGTGGTAAATGCCTTATTTTCCACAAAAGTTGACGGTGGGTATGGTATGCCTTCCTCAAAAGCAGTTGCTCTCGGGCTCGACTCTTGGTGTCGAGCTCTTCACAGTCTTAAAAAGAATGACCGAAAGGTTGGCCTATCTTCTGATTGACTACGTTTGACGCGAACGGCGGCATCGACCCAAAGCGGTCAATGAACTACCCGCGAAGACCGCACCAATGGCGGTGACGAGCGGCATAGTGAAGACAGTTCCTCCCATAGTTACAGGGCAAGACCTCATGGTCGGCGTAGTTCCCGTGGGAAACGGCTTGCCAGTGATGAGGTCAGCCCAGGCGACTCATCAATAATACCTCAGTGCAACAAATGGTCCTGCAAACTAGTCAGAAAGGTAACTCATCATCCATTAGTAAGGACATTTCGAACGCAGTAGCAGCTTCTTGCAGCAAATCTACAGTCCATACGTCAAGATTGAATCGATGGACAGATATACCAGTGACAACTTCAAAAAAAATACCGTCCAAACTTTTCAAATTCAAGTTTCGGACGCCACTCACAATTGGCTTAATCTCCAGGCCGCTCCAATCCAGTTTAAATGAATCTCCCGGATCGAGTTTAAAAGGGAAAACACCAGTGTTTTTTTCAGAGAGTTCATGTTTTAGCGATGTACGCTTTTTACCGTGGCATACCCTTAGGTCATTAACTGTACACCGCCTCATACCTTTACAACCAATGGTCAAGGTTAACCACGCCAGGCTTGGTTCTTGGATTAACATTAGCTGTTCGCTATCTCGCTCCAATTGAAATCTTTCACTACGCCTAGTCATATACAGACTAACGACAACAGCCAAAAGCGCACCAATACCGGATACCCAGTCCCCAACACTTCCCCAATCTGGAACAAATCGCACAGTCGACTGTGGATTGAGGTTAATCCCGGCGGTGAGGCCTGCGAAAGCAGAAAATGCACATAGGACGATACCCGCAAGAATTACAGCAACAACCTTCATTTACACTCACCTACGAACGGGAAGCTGCACATTATATGGCGGCGCTGCTTCGCTGGCACAGTTCATTAAGGGGAAGAGATTTTCCCTTATCGTTGTAGAAGGCGCTCAGAATCAGCCCTTCTAACCGCATCAGTCATGCCCTCTTCTGACCGAGAATCTCGTCTTAGCGCGCTGTTGATTGCTTGCTGAGCCAATCCACATAGATGACCGATTGCTGTCTGTCGCGAAGGGTAGCAACTGGGCTGTTTTCTGCCTGTCACGACGACCGTCAGAAAGCGACCGATTCTGTTGAAAAAGTCGGCCGTGGTTTTTAAGGCAGAAAAGTACGCATCGGAGATTGAAATCCTGAATGCCCGCAGAGCCTTTCAGGCTGAGATTTCAGGTAGAAGCGTGCTGAAGAGGCGCTTTCACTGACCCATCCTACTGCAACCGGAGAAACCCGACTTTTTCAACAGAATCGACCCAAAGCGGCCGTTGGCCAGAGGCTGAAATCGGCCAGAAGCAGTCATTCGGTAATGGCTGTTTTCGACCGATTGTGTTGAAAAAGTCGATCCTTCCAGACTGCCCGCATATTGGCTGCTGAAAACACCTTTTTTGCGTGCCGCTACGCGAAATCCGAGCACGGAATCCTCTGATAAAAGTAAAGATTTCAATCTCAAGCGCGTACTTTTCTGCCGAGGAAACCATGGCCGACTTTTTCAACAGAATTGACCCAAATCTGCCTTCCAGGGATAAACTGCTTCCTCAGGCAGCATGCGAAACCTAGAAGCGGGATTACCCGTGAGCTCGGGCGTAGCCCATGCCATACGTGTGGCGGCCCATCTGCTTTGGGTGGGCTCTGGGGCGCCCCCTGCGGCGGTGTGAGCTGAAAAGATTCGCGATCAACTCCCAGTCTGCATCAGAAAATTCGTACCGCTTGTTCATGGCAGAGGCCAGGCTGAAAGGGCCAGAATTCTGCGGAAACTCGGATTGCGAAGGGCTTTGGCAAGATTTCAGAACCTAGGACATTCAGGCAACGGTACGTGAAGTCGGGCATGTATAGACACCACATTAGACAATGAGCAAAAAAACCGGTCAAACTACATTCCTGACGATACCCATTCATCGATCGAACTAGTCGTGTCAAATTTGTTAAAGGGATTTTTCAATGCCTCAGTATCCAGCTAATGATGTAATAGGTGACATTGGCGTTGATCTCGTCTCCCTTAAGGTAAAAAGAGCGTTTTGTTGGGTTTTCAGAGAACAGATGAAAAACGACCTAGGTATTGATGGGCATATTGAAATTGTCAATGAGCAGCGAGAGGGGACAGGCCGTTTAATAGCTGTACAGATTAAGACAGGGGCATCCTACCTAAAGCACGAATCGGATGAGGGATTCAAATATTACGGTGAGGCAAAACACCTTAAATACTGGCTGCTCCACTCGCTCCCGGTGCTGGTGATCTTATGTGATGAAAAGTCTGAGGTTTGCTATTGGGTTGAAATCTCACGCAGCAACGTTAATCGGACTAAGTCGGGATGGAATGTTCTTGTGCCAAAAAAGCAGGTTCTAACAAAAAGGTTTAAAAAGGATTTGCTGTCAATAGCGGGTATGCCCCAGCATGCGGACATCGTAAGGCTGGCACTGTTCCGATTCCTGGCGGAGAAGTACCATAAACATTCCATGTTCGGGCGACTTGATATCTGTCCACTGCTGCACGAGCCTCGTGACTTCACGTATTTTACTTGTCTTGGGGAAATGGAGAGGGATGAGACATACGTTTACGTTGCGCATCATCATGATATATACGAGGAATTCTCAATCGAGGTGCTTGACAAGTTCATAAGCTGGCGCGAATTGAATATAAAGTCGTGTGGCCACAGCGATCCCGCCCCTAAATTGTTTGTTTATGCTATTTCCGAGGATAAAGGCGCGTTAAATGTGGTGCGAGAAAAGTTTGGCGCTGGAACGACTCCCCCGGGAGTAGAGATTTTTACTCTTCATTACAGTTACATGAGCATGGTTTGTCCTGAGGATGGAAAATTTTACCATTTGACTGAGATTGATGAAGCCGGTGAGGAAGTATATTTTTATTAACCTCTGCTTGGTCAGTTTCGATGATCGACTCGATCACTTGGTAAATCACTTGCTGACTTAGAGCAGTACCCATTAAACTGTGCCAGCTGAATAACATCATGATCACCTCCCTTCGTAAGCGCTCCATAAACCCCACCTAGCCAAAGATATGTCCGCTATGGGGCGGTAGCTACCATATACACCGCTTCGCCGCCAACGCTACCGATTCCCGCAGGAAGGAATCGGGCAGCGAGAATATACGGGATCGCCTAAAAAGCTGGCGATCTATTTAATTAAAATCAGGTTGCTGCTCAATATATGGCAGCAATCTGATCCCGGCCTAAACTTGACGTAAGTGATTCAGGTGTGGAGCAGCCAAGTCGATAAAAATATTACGCCAGCGCTCAGGCAAGCCTGCAAATTCTGCAGGCCAATTTTCCTGGATGTGTTTATAAGCCTTGAATGGTTTTTCAGATGCGGGAGAGGGATATCCCAAGATATCCTCAACGCATTCCTCTAGCATAATTCTTCGATTTGCTCCACAAGCAGCCAAAATGGGCTCATTCATGATTACTGCTCCGGGCGTATCTGCGTCTCTGTCATGCATGATGATGTAATTCATGCCAAGCGCATTCATATATTTAGCTATAGAAATCAACACGGGCTTACCACGAGCGCGGAGGACTTCACAGTTACCTATAAATCTAGATTTATCAACCATTCCCAGCCTCTTGACTGTCTCTCGAATGATTACCTCTTCAGTGTCGCCTTCAACAAATATGCATTTTTTAGTAAAGAAAATACGAGAAATATAATCATCTGTTTTTAAAAGCATTTTCAGATTTTGTTTTTCGTCCCCAACCAGCTCTTCGAATGCCCGCTCTAAATTAAAAGAGCTACATGTTGTAAACTCATCATTTGCAAATGAAAATTTTGTTAGACTCATGCTTTTCTCTGAGCCTAAATTAATCATAAACGGAGAGTGGGTTGTTGCTACTATCTGGAAGTTGGGGCCAGCCAATTCATAAAGTATATCGCGCATCTGGTTAGCAGCAGCAGGGTGCAGATATATTTCAGGCTCTTCAAAGCAGAAAATCGTAGCTCTCGGAGTATCCGTTCGACGATTCACAAACCCTTGTACATATCTTAGTAACTGGAAAGCTGTTGCGCGTATCATTCCATGCCCTTGGTACGCAACGGTTGTCCTCACGTTACTTTTCATTTCAATATTGAATTGAGGTTTTATAGCTTTTTCAGGCTGGTCGAGAGAAGCACTAAGATGAATGGAAGATTCAGGGAAAAGGCTGTGCGTCATAGTATTAAGATCAGTGATAAGCCTGCCGAAATCAGTTTCGCTATCGTTAGGATTTAACTCCTTAGCAAGTTCAGTTAGAAAAGCCTGAGCCTGGTTATAATTATCAGAGCCTTGGCGCACGGTATCAAACAACTCTCCAAGCGTCTTAAAAAGAGCACCAGAAGGATGAGTGAGTTGGGTAATGCATGACTCCGCAGGAATAATCACAATTTTTGGAAGTTTAGATAGGACGTTGCCGGGTATACCGCCGGGGTTCTCCACCCAAACAGGTTCTTGATCTGTAGCGGCGTCCCAATAACTAGGCAAATCGGTTAGAAGGTTCTTGACAGCCGCGTGACTCAACAGTTTGTTTAGGTTAGCTTCTCCAAAGTGATTGCGAAGAAAAACATCAGAAAAATCTTCTCCAACAAGATCCTCAACCTTCCTGCAATTAATGTAGCGTGCATTGACAGAGCGTGGATACTCCATAAGAAATACTTTAGGCTTGGTATGTTCAATGCTCCATTTTTTCTTATAGACTATTTTCTTATTTGTTTCTCCGGGCAGAGGAGCCTCATGAGTAATAACTCGCCCCTTGAAACCAAGCCACCCCTCCGAATCATCTGGAAGGTTTCTATATTCGGCGACAATTTCAATTTCAGTTTCCCGTCGGTAGTCTTCAGTCTCAGGAATAAAGGTTTTCGAATAATCCTCGAGGGTGACGTCGCCAGTTTTATGTAAATAGTCAAGAGCTGCAAACACACTGGACTTCCCAGCATTGTTAGGGCCTATCAGAAAAGTAGTATCCCTAAATTTTATTTTGCAATCTTTAAGCTTGCGAAAATTCTTGATATCGACTTCATGTAAGCGCATTTACAACTCCCTTTGTCTAACCATTAATTGCGACGATAAATTTTTCGTAACTAGACGATTTCGACGTCACTCCAAAAACCCATTAAACACTGCTTTTAGCCGATTTCTGCTTGTCGCCACCGTCAACTTTGGTCGGCCCGCTTGTCGTGACCGGCAGAAAGCGGCCAGTATCAGCAGCTTATCACCAACAAAACCGTGAGTGATTAATCACACTTAGCTCTAACCTTTTGGCGGGTTCGTATTAAGTGATTTTCTCCCAATCAAAAGGCGCAGATCAAAATCACCACAGAGAAATCGTGACATGACTTTGAGGTTTTCTATTTAAAATTGATCTCACCTTGCCCCTTAAGCAACTGACGAACTTTATAGTCCCATCGACCATCATGAATAATTCTATTGTGCTCGTATTCACCATTTATGATTTCATCCTTACTCAGAGACGAGAGTTCTTCCCAGTCATGACCGAAGATATATGTAGCGTTATTTAGATGTATACTTTCGAGAAAATATGCCTTTTTCTTGGCGAATCCATATACAAAATACCCTGAATAGCCGCCTCGACCAGTTGCCAAAAAATCCGGTTCATATTGAGAAAGCAGCCTCATTCGATGCTCGATTACACCTTTTGCAGACGGAGTTAATCGTTGAAGATGTGGTTCAACGTATCCTTTGGCTTCATTCCATGGGTACTTACCTGGCGGAAGCACTTCCCACTGAAGCTGGCGAATAGGCACGTCGGCTATTTTGTGGTCTGCGATGTCAAATATTTTGAAGTGACCAAAGCATTCTAGAAATAGATTTGCCAAGTGCAAGACAGCAGTTTCACCATCTGTATCAAAATCAATTTGGCGAGTTGCAAGATACAACTCGTCATCTATATTTTTTAGAATTATTCGTTCAATTGGTGCACGGATAAAATCTATAGGATAAACATCCATGACCCGATGTTGTACGCCAGAGTGTTCTTGGCCATGCCAGTCCTTCCAAGTCCGATATGTTGGTATGGCCTTTTTTATCATGGGAAGATCTTTCCTTTTAATCTCTTTCCCACTTATATTGAAATCACTTACCTTCCCTACATTACTAGGGAGAGCTGCATCACCATCCCGCCCAAGCTTGTCTAAGCCTAATTTATGAAGATTCTCGCCGACGACACTTTTAGCATCGACAACAAAATATACTTTCCTTGCACCTCTAGCTTCCGCGTAAATACGGGCTGCACTTTTTATAACCTTTGCTTCAATCATAACTACTCCCTGTGTGATCTCTGAGGCAGAGTCATGACGCTATCATTAGGCCACTAAAAATATCAACGACTATCCTCATCTACGGATGAGTCGTCTTGCTTCAGCAGGGTATTTCTAAAAATGTAGGCTGATAACTGCTGATGTAGAAGGGTCGCTTTCACCCGTTTTTATGGTTGCGCTACGTTGAGTGACGACCTTGATTTCATGGACGCTGAATGACTGCTTTTGGCCAGATAGCGACGGTCAAGCATCGACCGTCGCTATGGATGGTCAGACTTCCATCTGTTGCGCCATTTCCAAGGCATCATCGACCTCGATTCCCAGGTATCTGACGGTACTTTCAAGCTTCGTGTGTCCAAGCAGAAGCTGGACAGCTCTCAGGTCTTCGTCCTGCCAGGTCTTCGTCCTGCGATCGATCAGCGATGCTTTAGTTCGCCGTAGTGTGTGAGTACCGTACATGGTTGGGTCAAGACCAATTGCTGTCACCCACGCTTTGACTATCCGAGCGTATTACCTGGCGGAAAGGTGGTCTGAAGCGCGCAATCGGGTCGGAAACAAGAAGTCCTCGCTGCGGAGGTGCGCCTGATGCATCCACACTTCCAAAACCGTTCGGGTTTGCTCAGTGATTTCAAATTGCACTGGATGCTGAGTTTTCTGCTGCATCACGATGGCCCGTGACGAAACATGCTCCCCATGGGCGATGTCTCGAACTCGCAGCTTGGCTAAGTCATAGGCACGTAGCTTGCTGTCGATGGCCAAGTTGAAGAGTGCCAAATCACGTGTCTACTCCGCGAGCTGGAGTCTGACCCGAATGGCTCAGATATCTCTGACTCGGAGCGGGGCTTTTTGCCCCACAAGCTTTCCCTTGTTCCACGGCTGATGGCTGTATCTAGTAATAGTGTTCATGGCTGGTCCTCCACGTTGAGGGAAGACAAGGGTGGATCAGTCACAACGAGTGGTAGTCGCTAGGCATACGACGTTAGCCCTCGATAGAGGCATGTGCAGAGCCGTCTGATCAGTCACTTCAGTTGCTATTCGCCTCCAAGCGTCAGACGGACTGGATGCGGGTGAGCGGCCTGCTGCTTGATAAAGTCATTAGGGGGAGGGGGGGCAAAAGTCTGGAGCGCTCACCCCATGGACCGTTCTCTGCCCGTTTCAATCATTAATTCGTAGTTTTTTAGGAAATCGCCGTCTTGGGCGAATTTGGGGGGAATGCTGGAGGTGCTGCGTCTAAAGTATTAGCGTTCGCAGTATCGGCGCCCCCACGCCCAAACTGTTTTTCCATCTCTTCCATCCAAAAACGGGGAGAGTAATGATGATCACAAGCGTCACCCGGCGACGGCAAAACGGGGGAGGGTGTCGGCACGACCGGCGACCGGCGGGAGGCGGGAGGCGGGAGGCGGAGAAGATAAGGGTACTTCCCGTTTTAGGTATACGTTTAGGTATATATGCTGAGATTAATAATAGATAAATCCAGTAAAATAGCGGCCTTTAGGCGGTATGTTCGATCCCGGCTTCGGCACCATGAATATCAAGGGCTTGCGTGAGATACCTCATGCAAGCCCTTATTTTTTTCCGCGATAATAAAATCCTTTCCGCAATTCGCCGCCGTCGATCACTTTGTCGGGGTTACCTTCATGCCTTTGCGCATTCGAATGTACTGCTCAGTCATGCCGACGATTGTGTGTTTCCGGTTGATCGCGCGCTGCACGAATATTGCCTGTTGATTTCCTCCTTGTCCGTCGCAGCCTTCGCCTGTAAATCGCCGCATTTGAAAGCCTTGGGGATGCAGTTTTTCGCGCCATGACTGGATCAATTACCAGTTCGCCGATGATCTCGATTCTGTGCTTTGCCCCTGCCTTTCCTTGCTGAACGAAAAGTTTTCCATCTTTTATGTCATGTTCGTCCGTCTTCGATGCATCGGCCGCCCTGGGGTCTTCGGCGGTCGCAAAAGTATTGATGTGAAAAGGATGGCACTTTTCTGGAAATGGCCTACACCTGAAAGCAAGGAAGAACGGTAAGAGATCGACAGGAGTCGATAGGCAGTATCCCTCGCATCCCCTGCGCACAATCCGTTTCCTCTCTTTTTATCATTCCGGGCAAATCGGCGGGGGGGATTGAGCGCATTCCTCCGGCGCTGCCGAGGAGGTAGACCACCCAATACCCAGTTCACCCGTGAAGCCGGTCTCGGCTATCAAACCGAGACCCTGAACAAGAATAAAGGAAGCCCCGCATTGACGGGCAAAAGCCCAAACGATGCCAGGCGTTTTCGCTATCAAGGAGATCATCGATGAACCAGCCCCAAGGAAAGCTCACAGCATTCGCGGTGACAGCCACGTTGTTCAGCGTCGCAGCCCAGGCCGGAACCTACCCTGACTATGGCTACGCACCACCCGACAGCTATACCGGCGCCAAATTCGTACTCAGCCAGAGCTATCCCACCACACCGCCCAAAGGCCAGCTACCGGCGTTCTTCAAGAACCTGCCGGCCAAGCAGGACAATAATTTTGAAACCTGGCGTGCCTACATGGACGAAGTGAAAAACTATTGTCTGGAAGGTAACGTCGACGTCAATTGGGACGTCCAGAAAAACAAGGTTCGTCATTGGTATCATATGCCGTGGCAGCACTATGGCCCACTTGGGCGTGAGGGCATTCATGGCTTGACCAAGGAAGCACAGATTCAGAAGCAGCAACTGGCGCCTACCCAAACCGCCACCGGCCAGACTTATGCCGTGGGTATTTACAACGACATTGGCGCCTACACCATCGGCCAGGTCTGGAAAGACCCACAGAACCCTGATCCGAGCTACACCTCACAGCCCAAAAGCTTCGCCAACGGTACAGTCGTGTGCAAGGCACTGTTTGCCGACATCGACCGCAACACCGTGCCGTTTCTGGTCAATCCGGTTTTGTGGCAGGGCTATATCACGGAGACCTTCACGTCCGCCAAGCGCCAGGTGAAGGAAGTCGCCCTGATCCAGATGGACATCGCCGTGCGTGATACCCGCATGAGCGCTACCGGCTGGATCTTCGGGACCTTCCAGTACAACGGCGCCATGACCGGCAAGGCCGGTTGGGACAACCTGATACCGGTGGGGATCATGTGGGGCAACGATCCGAAAGAAACCGGCAATGACTTCACAAACCCGACACCGACCATCACCAAGATCAACACGGCGCTGCAACAGACAGCCATCAACGCTAACACCAAGGAACTGCCGCCGACCCACCTGGGCTGGAACGGTCGCCTCAACGGTCCTGTGGACAATCCCAACAGCTCCTGCCAGAGCTGCCACATGACGGCCGAGTCACCGCAAGTGGCGATCATGAATCCGCTGTTCCAGAAAAATCCGCCAGCGGTGGGCTCGTCTAAATGGATGGAGTGGTTCCAGAACATCCCGGCAGGCCATCCGTTCACCCCAGGCAGCCAGAGCACGGATTTCAGCCTCCAGATGTCGGGCGGACTGGTGAACTTCTATCAGTGGAAGTGTGACATGAGCGGGATCTACGAGGACGGCTTCAACGCTTGTACGAAAATTGCCAGCATGAAGTCGAAGATGATGAAGTCCGGCAATGCGGCGCCGCAGCCAGTGCAGCGAGTGATGCGGGATCCAAGCCTGGAACAACTGCTCGAGTAATATGCGACAACCTCCGGGCACTTGTTGCCCGGAGGCTGACTCACGCCATCAGCAGCAGTTGCTGCGTTCATGCCGCGCCTCCTCGCCGAAGCAAGTTGACTGCATGAACTAGCCAGGCAATGCCATCCCTTCGCCCCATGCCCATCACAAGCGCTTACTCACTACTACGAATGGCTCCGCCTCTTGCCTTTGCATCGGGATTCTTGCGGTGTGGGCCGCTTGTCATTTCCCTTGGCATCAAAGGCAAGAAGGGTTAATTCGCCGATATAACGCTATCGGCCGATTTAATTTTCCCCTTTATCCTTCGAGGTATTTGGCTGCTGCGTGCCCGTCTTCTCAACTGCACCTTCATCCTCAAGGCTGAGAGAGTATTTCATGGCCCGTTTCTGCATGGTGCCAGCATCTGGATAACCTACGGTCTCCGGATTCCTGAAGCCGGTGGGGACAACGAAGTTGATCGTATGAGGTTTGGCCGTAGGAGGTTTGATCGCATCAAACAGGAAACTGAAACCTTGTTTCAGTACGGACTGGGCGATGCCGTGACATCCCATACAGCCGCCCATGGTCTGGCTTTGAATGTTGTGATCATAATCAGGCACCCTGATGTTCTTCATGTCGCGCGTATTGGTCAGGATGTGGTCTTTCGGAATGGGGAATGAGTTCCCCCCGCGAAACAGTTGAATCCCCGGCTGGCTGCTTTCGACCATTATATTGGCCAGGTAATAATCCGGGTCGGTTTCAGTGCTCGACGGGATAGCCTGCACCCCTTTAAGCCGGTAGTACTTCCAGACCGAATTGTTGAATTCGCTGCTGTCGTTCATTAACTGCTTGACCTGGTTGTTGACCGCAGTGACTTCGGAATAGATGGTTTGTGGTTGCACTACGCGTATCGGGCCGGCCTGCCCTTCATGGATCCCGTTGCTGCCGGAGTAGACGGGCGGATTAAGGGTCGAATCTGCGACGTCACGCTTGGGCAGGGTAACCTTATGGATTGTGTTGCCGTCAGAGAAGGTAGCGACCGGTAGATTGTTGTTATCCGAATCGGGGTAGGCAATCTTGTCGTAGTTGGCGATATAGTAAAGTCCGGTTGGCGAGGTGCCGTCCGGCAATGTCAGCGCATCCTGCTGCTCGAAAGTGGCGAATATGAAGGTTGGGTAGTTGGGCGTCTTATGGATGATATGTAGGGCTACCAGAGCGTAGTCTTCATTGTGCGCCAACGGCGCATCATCGCTGCCCTGATAGGTCACCACCGTCGCCGTATGGTAGCGCTTGCGCTGCATTTCCGGAATGTCTGCCAGCTTGCGCCATGCTGCCTTGACCTCCACCGCGCCGTCGGGCAGAACGATATGATCCGGATAACTGCCGAGGCTTTTCGCATACTCGTAAACGACGTGATTCGCCTTGGCCTCAAACAGGATCTGGCTGTCTTTTGAAGGGGTATAGTCGGTCCCTGTCATTGTCATTGCCGCTTTCGGAGGATTGACCGGGAAAAATATAGCGTTTTGCCCTATTTGGGTCGCCTCGTCCAGATTGTTGTAATGAGCATAGCTGGCGCCTGATGCCAAAGGCGCACCGTTGGGGAACTTGATATAGCTGTATTGCGGGTCAGAAGCAAACGGACGCGTAGGGCCGCCTACGGGGTTTTGCTGTTTTTTATCCCCTGGAAACAACTCGGTGCGGTGGGCGAAGGTTTGCCACAACAAGGGGATGGAAGACGCCAAGGGGCTGGACGCCTTGCCCGAATCGGCAAAGCTGCTGCCTGGATTGCCGACGCCGCGGTTAGCTGGTAACGGAGTGTTGGCCGCATTGTTCAGTGCGATAAAACTCCGCCAGGCGAAGGTTGCATAGTCGGTATGGCTAAGGCCCGAAGCCAGATCCGCAGGCAGCTGCGGGTTGTCTGCGGTTAAATCGTTTGCGGTAATGGCATAGGAAACGCCCAGTCCCGACGGGTAGGCAGAATGCCCGGGGAAACTCTTGGAGAAATACGGACTCCAGTTAAGCCCATCCTTTGAATAAAAAGTATTGGAGCTGCTACTGATGAACACGCGCTCGCCGATCATCGTTGCACTGTTCAGAAACGTCTTGCTGGTTATACCCGCCAGGTCTTTCTTCACGCCCCATTGGCGGGCCCGGTCGTAAGTGCGTGCGAATTGGCCGCCATTATAAAGAGAGTAATAGACCCATAAATTACCGTTATAGACGACGGGAACCAAATTCAGAATCGTGTCGGCGCCTTCCTGGAACGCTACATTTTCCCGGTCCCACAGAACGCCGTCATTCGAGGTGACATAGTAAACAGCTTTACCTGCGTTTTCGTTATAAAAGACAAACAATTGCCCGTTATACACGACAGGTTTGTTATTGATGGCCCTATGGAGGGCGGTATCGACAAGGTTAACCTTGGACCAAGCGACGCCGTCTTCGGAGCTGATGGTCTTTAAGTGACGACTCTGGGCATCGGCAAAGGTCAATACCAGTTTTTGCTTGAATACGGTAACGGAGACATCACCCAAGATGCTATCCACTGCGAGGGGTTTTGGGGCGGACCAGCTTTTTCCCTCCGCTGAAGTGGAAAAATAGATATGACTTTGATCATTGTTGTTGGACCAAAACATATAAATTTTGCCCTTGAACGACTGCACCACGGGTGTATATAACCCTGTGGGGCGGAATGGCACCATGCTCGTCGAAGAAGGCTTATCGCCTGGGGTATCTGGACTGTCAAAGACATCGACTGCGATCCCCACACCTTGTTGGGGCGTCGCGATGATCACGCTCTCCGCATAAGCCGATGAGACTGCCAATAAACCCCATAGGCACAGCATCAGACGGCTAAGTATCGCTTTAACGTTCATATATCCATTCCTTTGAATGATTTGCTACTACGGGCCGTCGGTGCGCCCTGACAGATGTAGTTGTTCCATTGCTGAAGCGCGATCTGCATTCGCAGCGAGATGTCCGGGTTCAATAGGTTTGCATTCCCCTCCGTTGTAATTCATGGGATAGCGTGTGAACTGGAAGTCATTGACTGCGTTGCGATAGGCAAGCTTCCTCGGAATGGCGACGTCATCGGCAAAGGCCGATGACGTCAATCACGCCAAGAATAGAGGGTATTCACTCATCTGCCGCTACCGCCGTTGCGTTGGCCATGTTTTCGGCCGTGGCTTCGGCCGAGTTCCCTGCAATGGTGTTTAGATAAAGTGCCCTGACGAACCCGGGTGCGGTCCCCAGGGCAACGTCGACCGGAGCGCCAGACTTATCCGGCACCAACTTCCCGCTTGTATCCTGTTCTTCGTTTAGCTCCTGTTCTACCTGCAGGCCATAGCGGGTAAATTGGATAAACTGAGGGTCGGTTACCGCGATGGCCGCCAATGGATCCCAAAAATACAGATAGGCGCCGATACCGGGCGCGATGGTCGAGCTTTGCAGCACTTGTGTGAGGAATTGAGCAATCGGGTTGGAAATGCGGGAGAGTTGGCGCAGGAAATCCTGCGTAATAGGGATCTGGTTACATGCGTTTAGCGCAACCAATTGCACTGGGATCCCGCCATTAAAAACATATTGAGCAGCAAGCGGATCCAGGAAGATGTTCCATTCGGCAACATTGTTGGTGTAGTAGGGGGTGTCACCCAGAGCGTCAATAATATTGCCGGCCGCCCCGGGCTGGGCGTATTGCGGCAACAAATTGCCCCCCATCATAACGATGCGGTCTATTTTGGTGAGCAACAAGTCTTGCAATGCGTCGTCGGTTTCAGCTTGCTGGAACAAATGCCCCCACGTCGTACCGCCACCTATCATTAATACGGTAAAATTATGATCGGTATTTTCCAATGCTTCCCTTAAGAAAGCGACCGCATCTGTTCGCGTGGGATTCAGGTTTGTTCGCGGAAACGGGGCGTCGTAATGTTGATCCGATGCCTGGCGTGTTTCAAAGGGAAAGGTATTGCTGTACACCATGGGGCGCTGAAAACCAGCGGCGACGGGGATGCGCTCTATCTCAGGGTCATCGAACAGCGTGAGGAAGTTACTGATGTTTTCAACGCCGTGAGTTAAGTGAACAGCGCCCACACCCGTCACTGTGATGCCTTCGACCTTTACCGCGTGATGCTTTAGCAAATACGAGATGGCCATGTAGTCGTCGAAATCGACATCGGTATCTATGAGTAGGTGTGTGAGGGGTTGTACAGACATATAGTCAGCCTCCTGGCTAATGAAGAATTTACGTCCGATGTCAAGTATAGGAAAAATCACCCAGTTCGCCCAAAGCCAGCGGTAGTTTGCCGCCAGCGGTCGCCACTCCGCCACTGGGCTCCCTTGCTTTTGCCCTGAATATCTGCGCTTGAAACCACCCCGATTCTTACGCTCTGGCGGCCCCCATCCTGACCATCACACTAACTTGAGTTTTGAATACTTATGCATTGCCGAGCCCCCCAGCTTTTGCAGGTACAGATGTAGCAGTAGCATCGTCCATAGTAGACGCCTGTTTAATATCGTCTAGTGGTCTGAGCAATTAATCTATTTATTTACTTATAACGATCTGCTATGGATTCAGTGTGATGGATTTATTATGTGCATCACTATTGAGTTGTGGACTCTAACGATGGCACAAGTGATTTTCTGAAGGGATTGAAGGGGTCTGCTTTATCGGTGGGGCTACTGCATAAAGCGATCCCGGTGCTGGGGTTGTATATGCACCTGCCACGCCAACTGACAGACAAACCCTTGGTGCTTACTCACCATATCTATCAAAGGCCCGCATGAGAAAACTCATGCAGGCCTTTGTCGTTTCTGCCTCGTAATTTCTCCCAGGCTCCACCCGCTGCGATCTCAACCCTCACCGCCCCAAACACCCGTAGCCGCCGTGCGCCGAACATAATCGGTGAAGTCCCGCGCGGGCCGGCCCAGTGCGCGCTGTACACCGTCGGCAATCGGGGTGTTGCGACCATCGAGCACCGTTGTGAAGAGATACAGCACCAGGTCGATCAACTGAGCGGGCAGTTGCGCCTGTTCCAGCGCCTCGCGATAGGCTTGCGGCGGTACGGCGATGAACTGGATATCGCGTTGGGTCTCGCGGGCGATTTCATTGACGGCTTCGGCAAACGTCAACGCTCGCGGCCCCGTCAGTTCATAGAGTTGGCCTGAATGGCCGGGTTTGGTCAGCGCCTCGACGGCGATTTCGGCGATGTCTTCTGCATCGATGAAGGGCTCTGCGATATTGCCGACGGGCAGTACCAGTTCGCCCTGAAGAATCGGCTCCAGAAAGTGTGCCTCGCTGAAGTTCTGGCTGAACCAGCTGGCGCGCAGGATGGTCCAGTCAACGCCGCTGTTTTGTATGACACGCTCCGCTTGTTCCGCTTCGACTTCACCGCGTCCGGACAGCAGGACCAGTTTGCTGACGCCGCTTTTGACTGCCAGATCGGTGAACGCCTGAACGGTTTCGACAGCGCCTGGGACGGCGAGGTCTGGCTGATAGGCGATGTAAACGGCGTGGATTCCATCCAGCGCGGCATCCCACGTGGATCGATCCTCCCAGTCGAAAGGTGGATTGGCCGCGCGTGATCCCTCGCGCACGGGACGTCCGGTGGCTTTGAGTCGCTGGGTAATCCGGCGCCCGGTTTTGCCGGTGGCGCCGAGGATCAGGATTGTCTCTTGGGTGGCTGTCATCGCGTTCATCTCCATCGTTTAATGTGAGTGATACTCACGTTTAAAAGATGATAAACGCTCATGTTCTGCCGTCAACCGACAACATCGAAGAAGCCGACGTATGGCTACTGCCTATTGGGCGCGGTGGTAGGCGGTGCTAAGGTGAGTCCTTGTCATGTTTATTAATCGGGAAATCCGCCAGTGCAAAAGAAAGCAGCCGCTGGGCTCGAACAATCTGTTTCAGAGCCGACCCGACGCAACCCCACGCAGCAACGCAGCCGCGAGCGTCAGGAGCGAATCCTGGGCGTGGCGACCCAACTGATCGCGACCAAGGGCAGCGATCAGGTGAAGATGAGCGAAATCGCCGAACGTTCGGAGATTTCGATCGGCTCTCTGTATCAATATTTTCCCGATAAGAGTTCGATCATCCGCACGCTGGCCGAGCGCTATAACGCCGAGAGTCGTCGCTGTATCGAAGGGGCATTGGCTGCGGTCGAGGATGCGCAAGGGCTGCGCGAAGCCTATTCGGACTTGCTCGATCAGTATTACGAGATCGTTCTGGCTACGCCTGCGATGCGTGATATCTGGTCTGGCATGCAGGCGGACAAGCAGCTTTTGGCACTGGAGCTGGAGGAGAGTCGTGTCGCCGGCGGCTTGTTGGCCGATGCGATGCTGCGGGTGTTTCCCGGCAGCGATGCGCAGCAAGTCACCGATGCAGCCTTTTTGATCTGGCATCTGGGTGAGGCGACCATGCGATTGGCCATCTCTTGCGCGCCCGACGAGGGCCGGCGCCTGGTCGAAGCGTTCAAGCGCATGTCGCTGGGTGAAATCATGGCACCGGCGACCATGTGTACGTCCGAGTCATAAGCCGGGCGGGGCCAAGCGTGTCAGCTACACAAATGGCTGGCCGGTAAAACCACGTGGCAGTCTTTGCAGCCCGGGCATGTCGATCAGCCGCTGGGTCCAGGCTGCGCGCCAGTCATTGGCGGTGTGGGCGGCTTTGGCCTTGCGTGCGGCCCGACGTGCAGCGTTGCGTTCGGCTTTGCGCGCTTCTTTGAACGCATCGGTGTTGCGGCAGCTTCTGCATTTCACGCGGGTCAGTATGCTGCTTGAAGTCAGGTTGCTGCCTTTGTGTCCGCAGGCCAGGTGCCCGCCGACTTTGAAGTGAGTGACCATGGGGTATCTCCTTCGTGATGTGTAATCGTTCGACAGACGGGCGAGGGCGTTCGTTCGCTATACAGCAGGCAAAAAAAGGCCCGCATGCGGGCGGGCCAATGGGCATTCTTGAAAAGGAGTGGGTGCACTGTAAGGGGGGAGTTGTGAAGGCGGTGTGAAATGGGAAAGGGCTTGAACAAAAAAAGCCCGGCAAACCTGGCCGGGTGGGTGTGTAACGCAGACAGGGATAAGCCTGGTGACGATGATGTCACCGATCAGGCGTCCTGACTCAGGCTCTGTCCCTGGTTTGAGTACCGTGGTCGACTCATCTGAACCGAGGCAGCGGCGGCTCTACAGGTTTGAGTGCAGACAACGCGCTGCGAATCTGCGGCGTGTCTTTCTCGATGTCGTTCAGACGATCGCGAATCCTGAGGGCTGTCGGATGCCCCCCTTGATTATCAACCCAATCGGCGATTTCCTTGCAGGCAGCGGCAAGGCGCGCCTGACGGGAGTCAAGCAGGGTGAGCAGGGTGGTGATGGACTCTTTCTCGGACATGACATACACCTCCGTTCAAAGAAATCGGGTAAAGGGCAACAAAAAGCCCGCGAGGAGCGAGCTTTCTGCCAATGGGTCGCTGATCCTTCAGCTCCTTTGAGTATAGACCCGGAAACAAAACAGGTCAGCTTCAGGCTTGCCGGGACTTCGGCGAGCTGACCGCGTTAAGCCGCCGACATTCGCGCGCGGCGTCCTCTTCAAGATCGAAGCCGTCACCGATGAAGCCACGGGTGCGGGTATCGGTAATGCGATACCAGACAGCAGCATCGGGTGGCGGGTGATCGGGTTCTCCGGCCCGGCGGCCATGAATGATGATCTTGTTGCAGCGTTTCACAACGAAAATGTCTTCCATGGCGTCACCGAAGCTATTCGTATTCAGATCAAGCATAGAAGCCCTTTGAAATCACGCCAAAAAAGGGCAGGTCAGTTCGTCGGTTAGTTCGCCTCGAAGAGGTCTTACGGTGTTTCGGCCGTCTCGATAAGCTTCTCGAGAAGCACAGCCAGCGCGACTTCTTCGGCCCTGAGCCTTTTACGTCTGCTCGATCGCGGCAGTTCGGCCAACGCCCCCTGCATAAACCCATCAACGACGGCCGGGTGGATGTAGCACTTGCGGCAGACCGCCGGGGTATTGCCCAACTGCCGGGCGACATTCTTGACCATTTCCACCACATGTCGCTTCGCGTCGGCTTCCGATTCCCAATGCAACTCGCGCAACACCGCCAATGCCAGTGCACTGCCGGCCCAGGTGCGGTAATCCTTGGCGGTGAAATCGGCGCCGGTCAGCGTCTGCAAGTAGGCGTTGACGTCGGAGGAACTGATGGTGTGCCGCTCGCCGTTTTCGTCCAGATACTGAAAGAGGTTTTGCCCGGGGATTTCCAGGCAACGCTTGATGATCCGCGCCAGGCGCCGGTCTTTGACGGTGATCTGGTGCTCGATGCCGCTCTTGCCGCGAAACTGGAACAGGATTGCGCTGCCGTTGACCTCGACGTGACGACTGCGCAGGGTCGTCAGGCCGTAGGAGCGATTATCCCGGGCGTATTGCGTGTTGCCGACCCGGATCAGCGTCGCATCGAGCAAGGTAATCACCGTGGCCATGACCTTGTCGCGGCTGAAACCGGGCGCGGCCAGCAGCGTTTCCAGTTGTTTGCGCAGTTTCGGCAGGGCCAGGCCGAAGTCCCGCAAACGCGAATATTTGTCGGCATCGCGCACTTCCCGCCAACGCGGGTGATAACGGTATTGCTTGCGACCGCGAGCGTCGCGGCCGGTGGCTTGCAGATGGCCGCGCGGGTCGGGGCAAATCCACACATCGGTGTAGGCGGGCGGCACCGCGAGTGCATTGATGCGTTTGATTTCATCCGGATCGGTGATGCGCTGGCCCGCCGAGTCGAAGTAGCAAAACTTGCCGCGCAGGAGCTTGCGGGTGATGCCGGGCTGGCTGTCATCGACGTAATGCAGGTCGGGCGGCAATCCGTCGGGCAATGCAGTGTCTGGCATGGCGGCTCATCCTGGGCAGCGAATCATGGGGCGTTAAGCCATTGACCTCGCGTCATCGTCGGGGTGCCGACGGATTCAGGCCAGCACCGCCACCGCTTTGATTTGCGCCCAGAGTTGCTGTCCGGGGTGCACGCCCAATTGATCCCGGGAATAGCGGGTGATCCGCGCCAGTAGCGGTGTACCAGCCGCGCTCAGGCGGATCAGTACATGAGCGGCGTTGTCGGCACCGATTTCACTGATCACCGTGACCGGCAGACGATTGAGAATGCTGCTTTGTTCGACGCCTTGCAGGCTCAGGCTGACATCCCGCGCCTGGACCTTGCAGCGCAGTGCCAGGCCCTCGGCCATCGGCGAATGGGCGACCCGAATGCTCAGCTCCGTGTTGGGCAGTTGCAAGGTCAACAGCTGATAGTCGGCGTCATAGGCGCTAACATGCCCTTCGATCACCACACCAGCCTCGTCGCCCAGCGCCAGCGGCAGATCGAGCCGGGCCAGGGTTTCGCCGATGGGGCCGCTGGCCAGAGCCTTGCCGTTGCTAAACAGGACGAGGTGGTCGGCGAGCCGCGCGACTTCACCCTGGGAATGACTGACGTACAGCACGGGGATGTCTAGCTCATCGTGCAGCCGTTGCAGATACGGCAGGATTTCGTTTTTACGCTGGGTATCGAGTGCCGCCAGCGGTTCGTCCATCAGCAATAGTTTCGGGCTGGTGAGCAGGGCGCGAGCGATGCCGATCCGCTGGCGCTCACCGCCAGAAAGGTTCTGCGGATCGCGGCCCAGCAAATGACCAATCCCCAGCAACTCAGTGGCATGAGCCATGTCGACCCGGCGCTGTTGGCGGGGAATACGCCTGAGGCCGAACTCCAGATTGGCCCGCACCGATAAATGTGGGAACAGGCTGGCTTCCTGGAAAACGTAACCCAGAGCGCGTTTATGCGGCGGTACGAAAATCCCCTTGTCGCTGTCTTCCCAGACTTCATCGTTGACCTGAATAAAACCCTGCTCGGCCTGTTCCAGGCCGGCGATGCAGCGCAGGCACGTGGTTTTTCCCGAGCCGGAATGGCCGTAAAGCGCGGTCACTCCGCGGCCGGGCAGTTGCAGGTCCACATCCAGGGAGAATCCCGAATAATTCAGTTTCAAGCGCGCATGAATCATCGATCAGCTCCAGACCGCTTTGGTTTTACGGCTGGAGTAGAGCGCCAGCAATACTGCAAACGAGAACACCAGCATTGCCCCGGCCAGCCAATGAGCCTGGGCGTATTCCATGGCTTCGACGTGATCGTAGATCTGCACCGAGACCACTCGGGTTTTGTCGGGAATGTTGCCGCCGATCATCAGTACTACACCGAACTCGCCGACGGTGTGGGCGAAACCGAGAATGGCCGCGGTGATGAAACCGGGACGGGCCAGCGGCAGAACGACACTGAAGAACGTGTCCCAAGGATTGGCACGCAAGGTTGCAGCCACTTCCAGTGGACGAGTGCCAATGGCAGAAAAAGCATTTTGCAGCGGCTGGACCACGAACGGCATCGAGTACAGCACCGAACCGATCACTAACCCCGCAAAACTGAAGGTCAAGGTGCCGAGCCCTAGCGATTGGGTGAACTGGCCGACCCACCCGTTAGGACCGAGCGCCAGCAACAAATAAAAGCCAATCACCGTGGGCGGCAGCACCAAGGGCAGGGCGACAATCGCCCCGATCGGGCCGCGCAGCCAGGACTGGGTACGAGACAGCCATAACGCAATCGGAGTGCCGATGACCAACAGGATCACGGTCGTCAGGGACGCCAGTTTGAGAGTCAGCCAGATGGCGGAATAATCGGCACTCGATAGCGTCATTTAGAGTTGGTAACCGTAGGATTTGATGACAGCGGCGGCTTTCGGACCTTTGAGGTAGTCAACCAGCGCCTTGGCGGCTGGGTTGTCCTTGCCCTTATTGAGGATCACCGCGTCTTGTTTGATCGGGTCATGCAGATCGGCCGGCACGATCCAGGCCGAACCGCTGGTGACTTTGCCGTCTTTGTAGATCTGCGACAAGGCCACAAAACCGAGTTCGGCATTACCAGTGGATACGAACTGGTAGGCCTGGGTGATGTTCTGGCCTTCAACGATCTTGTCTTTGACCTTGTCGGTCAGGCCTTGCTTGGCCAGTACCTGAGTGGCGGCCAGGCCATACGGGGCAGCTTTCGGGTTGGCGATGGACAAATGCTGATACTGATTGTCGCTCAGCACGTTGCCCTTGGCGTCGACATAACCGTCCTTGGCCGACCACAGCGCCAAGGTGCCGACAGCGTAGGTGAAGCGCGAGCCTTTGACTGTGTCGCCTTCGGTTTCGAGTTTTTTCGGGGTGATGTCGTCTGCCGAGAGGAACACTTCGAACGGCGCACCGTTTTTGATCTGGGTGTAGAACTGGCCGGTTGCACCAAAGGAGGTGACCAGTTTGTGCCCGGTGTCTTTCTCGAAATCGGCCGCGATGGCCTGGATCGGCGCGGTGAAGTTGGCAGCAACGGCGACCTGGACTTCATCCGCCTGGGCTGACCCGAAAGCGAACACGGTGAACAGGCACGCGAGGGCAAAACGTGAGGCACGAATGGTCATGAAACGGCTCCGTGGTAGGCGAGATGAAACGCTATATAGCGGAATATATAGCGAATTGCCTGTAAACGGAACTTTCTAGCAGCGTGAAGAGAGTTCAACTGTGATGAAGGGGCTCCTGTGGCGAGGGGGCTTGCCTGTGGCGAGGGAGCTTGCTCCCGTTCGGCTGCGAAGCAGTCGTGAAGCTTTTGGGGCCGCTTCGCGACCCAGCGGGAGCAAGCTCCCTCGCCACAGGAAAGCCCCTTCATCACAGGAAGCGCCCTCACCACAGGAAGCCCGCTCCCACAGGTTTTGTGCCTAGCGAGTCAATTTGGCCAACGCCTCATCCGCCAACCGCTTGGTCAGCTCTGCCGAAGTCATTTCAACCCCCAACGTGAACGCCTGCCCGGCCCAAAGGCTGCTGAAATCCGCTTCCCCTTTGGCCCGCAACGGCATCAACGCACCGCCCGCCAGAGGGAACGCCGGCGCCTTGGCACTCATCGGCCCCAGCTCACGCATCACCCGATTGAGAATCCCGCGTGCCGGGCGCCCAGTGAAAATGTTGGTGACTGCCGTCTCGCTTTCCTTGGCCGTGCGTAACGCCTTCTGGTGAGAAGCGCTGATCTTGGCCTCCGGCGTGAACAAATAAGCCGTACCCACCTGGACCGCCGAAGCGCCCAGCAGAAACGCCGCCGCCACGCCCCGCACATCTCCAATCCCGCCTGCGGCAATCACCGGCACTTTCACCGTATCGACGATTTGTGGCACCAGGGCAAATGTCCCTACCTGGCTACTCAGGTCATCACTGAGGAACATCCCCCGGTGACCGCCGGCCTCGTAACCCATGGCGATGATCGCGTCGCAACCATGCTGTTCCAGCCAGATGGCCTCTTCGACGGTAGTCGCCGAAGAGAGAATTTTCGCCCCGGTCGCTTTTACCCGATCCAACAGAGGTTTTTCCGGCAGGCCAAAATGAAAACTCACCACTGCAGGACGAAACTCTTCGATCACTTCGCAGGCCGCGTTATCGAACGGAGCGCGATTGGACACCGGTGTCGGTGCATCGAAATCGACCCCCAATTCCCGGTAATACGGTTCCAGCAGATTTTTCCAGTCCCGGGCGCGTTGCTCATCGGGTGCCGGAGGTTGATGGCAGAAGAAATTGACGCTGAACGGGCGCTGGGTGTGTTGGCGAATCGTTTTCAGCTCCTCGCGCAGCTGCTCGATGCTCAGCATCGCGGCGGGCATCGAGCCCAGGCCGCCAGCGTTGCTCACCGCAATCACCATGGCCGACGTCGTCGCGCCGGCCAAGGGGCCCTGGATGATCGGCAGTTCGATCCCGAGCAGGTCAAGAATGCGGGTGTCTGGCCATTGACTCATGTGCAGTGTTCTCCGACGTCGGTAGAAGCGAATTTGTATCAGTAATGACTGACCCAAGGCCAGTCGTGTTTGAGGATTGGCTTAAAGTCGGCTACGGCGATGTGTTTTCATGTGTTATTTCAACAGCACGACAACTGAGCGATTCCATCGGGAGGCAGTGATGTTCAAAGGCATTTTGATCGACAAGGACGACAGCGGTTACCGGGCGACGTTGCAAGAGATCAGTGACGATCAATTGCCTGAAGGCGATGTGACCGTGCGCGTGGCGTACAGCACGCTGAACTTCAAGGATGGCCTGGCGATCACCGGCAGCAGCCCGGTGGTGCGCAAATTCCCGATGGTGCCGGGGATCGATCTGGCGGGCACTGTCGAAGTCAGCGGTCATCCGGACTACAAGGTCGGTGATCAAGTCCTGCTCAACGGCTGGGGTGTGGGCGAAGGACATTGGGGCGGATTGGCGCAGAAAGCTCGCCTGAATGGCGACTGGCTGATCCCGTTGCCCAAAGCATTCACCGCCGCGCAAGCGATGGCCATCGGCACGGCCGGTTACACGGCGATGCTGAGCATCCTGGCGCTGGAGCACAACGGAGTGACCCCCGATCAAGGCGAAGTGCTGGTGACGGGCGCCAATGGTGGCGTCGGCAGTTTCGCCATCGCGCTGCTGAGCAAACTCGGCTATCGCGTGGTGGCGTCCACCGGCCGCACCGCCGAGCACGACTACCTCAAGCAATTGGGTGCCAGTGAAATCATCGAACGCGCCACGTTGTCGGAGCCGGGCAAACCATTGGCCAAGGAACGTTGGGCGGCGGTGATCGACTCGGTCGGCAGCCACACGCTGGCCAATGCTTGCGCAAGCACTCGGGCCAACGGCACTGTCGCTGCCTGCGGCCTGGCACAAGGCATGGACTTTCCAGCCTCCGTCGCGCCGTTCATTTTGCGCGGTGTGACCCTGGCCGGCATCAACAGCGTGACCCAACCCAAAGCCAGGCGGATACTGGCCTGGAATCGCCTGGCCAAGGATCTGGACTTCGCCTTGCTGCCGCTGATCAGTCACGAAATCGGCTTGAGCGAAGCCATCGACGCCGCGCCGCGCTTGCTCGCCGGCCAATTGCGCGGGCGGGTGGTGGTCGACGTCAATCGTTGATCGTCTCGGTGCCAATCAAACAGACAAACTGTAGAAACAAGGAAATAGCGACAATGGATGTAAAGCTGCGTGAAGTGCTGCCCTTTAGCGTCTCTGGGTTGCAGGTTCGAACCCTTAATGCCGCAGAACAGCAGCCAGATACCGCGCGTATCGGCCCTATGTGGGAACAATTCTTCGTTGAGGACGTTTTCGACAAGATCGCCCATAAACAGCCGGATTCCTTTATGTACGGCGTCTATTCCAACTACGAGTCCGACGCTTCGGGCCACTTCGATGTAACTGCGGGTGCAGCGGTCACCGCACCCTCCGAGGACTTTGCGCAGATTCAGGTTGAGGGCGGCGATTACCTGGTGTTTAGCGCCAAAGGGCCGATGCCCGACAGCGTCATTCAGACGTGGGGCCTGATCTGGGCTTATTTCGAGGATAACCCGCAGGTTCGCCGCAAGTTCGCCACGGACTTCGAGGTCTACACCGGTCCGGAGTCCGTGGCGGTCTACATCGGCATTCAGGACTCAGCCGCGTTTTCGCGTTCCAGCAACTGACGCTTGCGCTCCACGCCCCAGCGATAGCCCGACAGGTTGCCGTCGCTGCGCACCACGCGATGGCAAGGGATCGCCACCGCCAGGCTGTTCGCGCCGCAGGCCTGAGCCACGGCGCGTACTGCTTTGGGCGCGCCGATGCGCTGAGCGATATCGGCATAACTGGCGGTGCTGCCGGCGGGAATCTCCCGCAGGGCTTGCCACACCCGCTCCTGAAACGCCGTGCCGCGTACGTCCAGTGGCAAGTCCAGGCCGAGGGCCGGAGCTTCGATAAAGCCGACGACCTTGGCAATCAACTGCTCGAATTCATGATCGGCACCAATCAGGTTGGCGCGCCGAAACTTGTCCTGCAGGTCACAGACCAATTGATGCGGGTCGTCCCCCAGCAGAATCGCGCAGACGCCGCGCTCACTTTGCGCCACCAGAATCGCTCCCAGAGAACACTGGCCGACGGCAAAACGAATGTCGTTGTTCTGCCCGGCCGCACGGTAATCGCCAGGTTTCATGCCCAGCAGTTGATCGGCGGCCTCATAGAAACGGCTGTTGGAGTTGAATCCGGCGTCATACAGCGCATCGGTGACCGTGCCGCCGTCTGCCAGGCGTTCGCGAACCTTGCGTGAACGATGGGCAGTGGCGTAACCCTTGGGCGTCAGGCCGGTGATGGCCTTGAACACGCGATGGAAGTGGAAACTGCTCAGGCCGGCAGCGTCCGCCAGTTCATTCAACGCCGGTAGCGTCTCGGCGGATTCGATGTGACGGCATGCGGCGGCCACGGTTGTGGCGTGCTGTGCGGCGACGTCGCTTTGATCCTTCGCGGCCCGTTTGCTGGGGCGATAACCCGCCGCCTGGGCTTGCTCGGCGGTGTCGAAGAATTCGACATTCTGCGGCTTCGGCAAACGCGCCAGGCTGCTGGGACGGCAGTAGATGCCGGTGGTTTTCACCGCATACACAAACTGCCCGTCGGCGCGGGGATCGCGCGCTACCACGGCAGCCCAGCGAGGATCGTTTTCGGTGGCGATTTTTGTCGATTGAGTTGTCATGGCTTCATCTCCGTTGACCCGTTTCGTGCAGATTAACCAGCCGGCAGAGACGCCACACTCCGGGTCTTGCGGTTGAATTCAACGGCTTCATCCCGCGGTACGAAAGGTGAAGTTGATCCGTTGTTCGCCCAACTGCGGGTGATAACCCTCCTTGATCGGCAACACGCCGTGATAACGCAAACGGTCCACGCCGCCCCACACCACGATATCGCCGTGCAACAGCGGCACTCGCTGGCTCTTGGCGCTTCGTTCGAAGCCACCGAACAGGAACGTCGCCGGCAATCCCAGGGACACCGAAACAATGGGCGCCGCGTAGGAATCTTCGTTTTTGTCCTGATGCAACGACATCCTGGCACCGGGAATATAGCGGTTGATCAGGCAGGAATCCGGTACGAAATCCATAAACCCTGCCTCTCGCGCCGCCGCTTGCGCCAACTCGAAAAACACCTCGGGCATTTCCGGCCAAGGGTTGCCAGTCTGCGGATCATTGCGGGTGTATTGATAGCCGCTGCGGTCGGTGGTCCAGCCCCAGGTGCCGCAACTGCTCAGCGCCACTGACATGGTAAAGCCGCCGGGCGTGACCATCTGCCGAAAGGGCGCGGCCGCCAGAACCGACTCCAGCGCCGGCAGCAACCGGTCGAGCCAAGGCAGGGCGAAGGCTCTGAGAACGTAGGATTGTTCGCCGATTTGCTCGCGCCTGGGTTGTTGCTCGGGTTCGGTGTTGGCAAACAGATCGAAGTTGATCGGGCTCATGGGGTCATAGCGCATCGTGAAAGATGATTCCAAGGGTATGCCGTTTTCCACTGTGCAGGCGACTCACGCCGTGACGCATGGTCACTCGGTAATAGCCGCGAACGCCTTTTACCGGGCGCTGATTCACGGCAAAAATCAACGCGTCGCCTTTCTTCAGATCGATAACTTGCGGGCGCGACTGCATCCGTGGGCGTTGTTCAGTCAGCACAAACTCACCGCCGGTAAAGTCTTCCCCCGGTTCTGACAGAAGAATCGCCACTTGCAGCGGGAAGACGTGTTCGCCGTACAGATCCTGATGCAAACAGTTGTAGTCCTGCGGCCCATATTGCAGCAACAAAGGTGTCGGGCGTTCCTGACCGGCGGCATGACAGCGCTGCAAAAATGCTTCGTGGGATTCGGGGAAACGGGTCGGCAGGTCCATGGATTCGTGCCAGCGATTGGCAATTGGAACCAGTCGAGGGTAGAGCGCGCTACGCAACCGGGCCACCGGATCCGGCAACGGGTACTTGAAGTACTTGTACTCACCACGGCCAAAACCGTGGCGAGCCATCACCACTTTCGAGCGAAAGGGTTCGGGCCGGTCGTACAGGGCGCTTATTTCATCGCAGGCCTCAGGGCTTAAAAACCACCTGATGACTGCGCAGCCATCCTGATCGAGTTGCTGCACAAGTGCGCCCCAGTCGAGGGCGTCGTGGTGAATCGGGTCGGTAAACAAGGGTTCTGACTCCTTGACCAAAAGGTCGAGGCGGCCAGTTTAGTGAGCGTTGCGGGAGTGGACACTCCGGCACTTGCGGTCGAATTCGAAAGGGGAGCAGACGTCCATGTTGTCGCTCCAGATCGCATTTACAGCGCTTTGCTCACGCTGATCTCGCTGATGACATCTTCAGTCTGGCCATGAATAACATTCAGTGCCGCCCTGGCTTCTTCTTCGGTGCCGTTTTCCAGCTGGGCGAATTCGAAGCGGCGCTCGCCGTTGAGTTTGTATTTGATGACGTATTTGGTCGTCTGGGCCACGGTCATACCTGCCTGTTTTGGTGTGGGCTCAGCTCAGTTTCGAGCTGGAGCGGCGGATGATTTTGATCGAGTGCGTCAGGGTCGGTTTGCGGGTCACGCTGATCGGCCGGCGATTGACCGTGTCAATGGTGATGTTCCAGAAACCGGTGCTCGGTGCAGTGATGCGAGCCGGGAAGGTGTCGAATGCGCCGCCGTGGTAAGTATGACGGCCGCCATTCTTGAAGCTGCGGAAGTTGGCGTCGTTCATCAAGCGGATGTTGCACATTTGGGAGCACTGGATGACGACGATGTCGTCTTCATTGAGGTGCTCGCGCTGGTGGATAAATTTCATGAGGCGCCTCCAGAAGGGCTTTTTCTACAAAATCAAAACGATAGCATGGGCGATTGGCGCAGTTTATCAGCCCGAACAGGTTATTATCCGGCTGTCGGGGTCCGCTTTGACAATTAAAAACAGTTATTCGGAATTCTATGAGCGATAAAAGCAATGAGCCTCGGAGAAAAACAGTATTTGTGCTGTCGGAGGGTCTTTATCGGAGGTTTTGTATGAAGTGGGGAGTTCTGGTCGTGCCGTTGGCATTGGCAGTGGGTGGATGTGCGACTGTCTCGGACATCAATGAGTCGCTGCCCACTATGAGCGTGATTTCAGGCAAGAAACCCCAAGAGTACGCGCAGTGCCTGGTCGAGAAACTGGCCGATAGCCGTGGAGCCCTGCAAGTCGAGCCGCATAAGGAAGGCGTGCGGGTTATCGTGCCGCAGAAGTTCTCGTCGGGCCCGGCAGCGGTGTTTGAAATCGAAGATCGCTCCGGCGGCAGCAGTATCAAGCTGCATGAACGCATCTCTAATGTGCCATTGCGCCCATGGGATGTGCGCAATGCCGCCACCGCGTGCATATCCGGCTGATAAACTACCCCGGTCAGCATCGATGCCGTCAAAGTCGCGCTTTGACGGCATTGTCATTTCTGGAGTCAAGCATGAAGCGAGAGCAGGTGCGGGAGCGCCACGCAGGGGGTCATATCTCTGCCACCCACGTAATTCAGAACCCGGCAAATCCGGGGGAGTGGATCGTGTTTTTCAAGAAAAGCGCCGGGCGCAGTTTTTTCCTGGTGGATGACAACGATGAAGTCGAGTCCTTCAGTCGCCTCGACGATTTAATCGAGACCGTGCGCGGGCTCGGGATCAAGTTCGCCGAAATCCACATGTAGGGGTAGCGAGAAACCTGTAGGAGCGAGGCTTGCCCGCGAAGAACGATGACGCGTAATACCTGAAAAAAGCAGTACATTCTTCGCGGGCAAGCCTCGCTCCTACAGGATTTGTGTAGCTCAAGTTTCTCAACAGGGGGAGAGCTACTTGCAGACCACCACCACGCTGCGGTTTTTGTAGTTCCCGACGTCGGCCCCCAGGGTCTTGTCGCTTTCCTTGGTCGAAGGTGTGCCGTCGGTACCGACAATTCGATAGCCGGTGCCGGCGCACGAGGCATCGGCTTTTTCGTAGCAACTGGCCCAGGCGTTGGCTTCCCCGGAGCAATCGATGCTCAGGCCTTGCTCGCCATTTTTCAGGTAAGTCGTTTCGGACGTGGCGCAGCCGCTCAAGGCCAGGACTGCAATCAGCAAAAATTTATTCATGTCGGGTGGTCGTCAGTGATGGTGGCTAAAAGCTGTGACCGCGGCGGCATCGAAAGGTTATAGCCAATGGCCATTTCTTTGCAGGCAATCACAAAAAAGCCCTGCGCAAAGGCAGGGCTGCGTCATGTCAGGCTCAGCTCAAGGCTTGTCCTTGCCGCGCCGCTTCGGGCCTGCGGGTTGATCCTGCAACACCGATGCCACTTCAATCGCCAACGCTTCGGTAGGGAACGGTCCGGCAATATTTTCGCCGCCGACGCTGTCTACCCACCACTGGCCGTCTTTTGCCTGATTGATCAGGTACCCGTTAACGCTTTTTGCTGCCGACATCTATCTGCCTCGTTGGCTGGTTCAATTGCACAATGATAGCGCCAAATGCCCTCAACGGGTGCCGATGGGTGTAGGGTGGGGCAGATTGCCTTTCGGCTGATGGTCATGCAGATCTGTCGATCTCTGCTATCTATAAGAGGTTGTGCAATGTATCTGCGGAACTATCTATCAGAATATTTCTCTATGATGGCATCGGTTAGCCAGTGCGGGGCATTGTAAGGTGCTCGCCGCCTGATTAGACTGCGCCGAAACTCGAACACACAGCCCTTTCAAGGACTTATATGATCAAGAAATGCTTGTTCCCAGCAGCCGGTTACGGTACTCGCTTCCTGCCAGCGACTAAAGCCATGCCCAAAGAAATGCTGCCGGTGGTAAACAAGCCACTGATCCAGTACGGCGTCGAAGAAGCACTGGACGCCGGGTTGACCGAAATCTCCATCGTCACTGGTCGCGGCAAGCGTGCCTTGGAAGACCACTTCGACATCAGCTACGAGCTGGAAAACCAGATCAAGGGCACCGACAAAGAGAAATACCTGGTCGGTATCCGCAAGCTGCTCGACGAGTGCTCCTTCTCCTACACTCGCCAGACCGAAATGAAAGGCCTGGGCCACGCGATTCTGACGGGTCGTCCGCTGATCGGCGACGAACCGTTCGCCGTGGTACTGGCGGATGACTTGTGCGTAAACCTGGAAGGCGACGGCGTACTGACCCAGATGGTCAAGCTGTACAAGCAGTTCCGCTGCTCGATCGTAGCCATTCAGGAAGTCGACCCGCAAGAAACTCACAAGTACGGCGTGATTGCCGGTGAGATGATCCGCGACGACATCTACCGCGTTCACAGCATGGTTGAAAAACCAAAGCCTGAAGATGCGCCGTCGAACCTGGCGATCATCGGTCGCTACATCCTGACCCCGGACATCTTCGACCTGATCGAACAAACCGAGCCAGGCAAGGGCGGCGAAATCCAGATCACCGACGCCCTGATGAAGCAGGCACAAAACGGCTGCGTCATGGCCTACAAGTTCAAAGGCAAGCGTTTCGACTGCGGTGGCGCCGAAGGCTACATCGACGCGACCAACTTCTGCTTCGAGAACTTCTACAAGACTGGCAAGGCTTACTGATAGCGCCTGAGCTGCTTGTATTGAAAAGCCACCTTCGGGTGGCTTTTTCATTTTCCGGCCCCACATAGTTTGCAAAGCTTGCCCAAAGGCCGCCCGCAGGTATGCTGGTGGCCTGCCGAGGAGATAGAAATGGCCTACGATTTTGACCTATATGTGATTGGTGCCGGTTCCGGTGGTGTGCGGGCTGCGCGGTTTGCGGCCGGTTTTGGCGCGAAAGTCGCCGTGGCCGAGAGCCGTTATCTGGGCGGTACGTGTGTGAACGTCGGCTGCGTGCCAAAAAAATTGCTGGTCTATGGCGCGCACTTCGCCGAAGACTTCGAGCAGTCGCAAGGCTTCGGCTGGACCCCGGGTGAGGCGAAATTCGACTGGGCGACGCTGATCGCCAACAAGGATCGCGAGATCAATCGCCTGAACGGCATCTACCGCAATCTGCTGGTCAACAGCGGCGTGACCTTGCATGAAGGCCACGCGAAAATCGTCGATCTGCATACCGTCGAGTTCGATGGCAAACGCTACACCGCCAAAAACATCCTGATCGCTACCGGTGGCTGGCCGCAGATTCCTGAGATTCCGGGGCACGAGCACGCGATCAGTTCCAACCAGGCGTTCTTCCTTAAAGAGTTGCCAAAGCGCGTTCTGGTGGTCGGCGGTGGTTACATTGCGGTGGAGTTTGCCGGGATTTTCCACGGGCTGGGTGCCGAGACCACGCTGTTGTATCGCGGTGATCTGTTCCTGCGTGGCTTCGATGGTGCGGTGCGCAAGCATCTGCAGGAAGAGCTGACCAAGCGCGGCATGAACCTGCAATTCAATGCCGACATCGAACGCATCGAAAAGCAAGCCGATGGCAGCCTGAAAGCCACTCTCAAGGATGGTCGTGTACTGGAGGCGGACTGCGTGTTCTACGCTACCGGTCGGCGTCCGATGCTCGACAATCTGGGGCTGGAAAACACCGGCGTCAAACTCGACAAGAAAGGTTTTGTCGAGGTCGATGAGCAGTATCAAACCGCAGAGCCATCGATCCTGGCCCTTGGCGATGTGATCGGTCGGGTACAGCTCACGCCGGTTGCGTTGGCCGAAGGCATGGCCGTGGCGCGGCGTTTGTTCAAGCCTGAGCAATATCGCCCGGTGGATTACAAGATGATCCCGACCGCCGTATTCAGCCTGCCGAACATCGGCACTGTCGGCCTGACTGAAGAAGAGGCGCGGGAGGCCGGGCACGATGTGGTGATCTTCGAAAGCCGTTTCCGGCCGATGAAGCTGACCCTGACCGAATGCCAGGAACGCACCTTGATGAAGCTGGTGGTGGACGCCAAGACCGACAAGGTCCTGGGCTGCCATATGGTTGGTCCGGAGGCTGGCGAGATCGTTCAGGGACTGGCAATCGCGTTGAAGGCAGGCGCGACCAAACGTGACTTCGACGAAACCATCGGCGTGCATCCGACGGCCGCCGAAGAGTTCGTCACCATGCGCACGCCAGTCGCGAGTTAATCGTCCTTGCGCGAGGCTGATGCGTCTGGCGCTGTCGCAACGACAGCCGCCAGGCGCACGCTGTCATCCAGGCTTGCCTGCAACTTGATCAGTTCAACTTCCAACGCTTTGTTGATGTGCGACTGCTCGTCGATGTTCTGCTTGAGTGACTGACTTTCCAGCAGGGCAATGCGCAAGCGTTCCTGGAGGAGGGTGCGCTCGCTGTCGATACGGTTGACCTGTTCCAGCAGCTGGTCCTGTCGGCTGTTGGTGTGCTTCAGTTGCTCTTGCGACAGGCTCAACTCCCGCAGTGTTCCACGGTTCTCCGTCAGTAAGCGCTCGTTGTCACGATGCAGCTGGGTGATTTCATCCTGACGAACCAGTGCGCTCTGCTGCGCCTGACGCAATTCCATTTGAATCTGCTGCACCTGACCTTCGTGACGGCGCTGTTCCTGCTCGCGCTGGTCTTTGACGGCGTTGCGGTAGTGTTCCAGCGCCTCACGGGCGTGCAGGTGCTTTTCTTCCAGCGAGCGGATCTGCTCATCCTTGTCCTGCAAACGTAATTCGAAATCTGCCAGCGCCTGATTCAGTCCGGCGTTACGGGTTTGCTCGGTCTGCAGCATGGAGCGGGTGTCTTGCAGTTCTGCCGACTCCTGGGTCAGCGCCAGGCTTTGAATTTCGTATTGCTGGTGCAATTCGGTATTGGCCTCACGGGCCTCGTGCAGTTGGGTTTCCAGCTCTTTTCGTTGTTGCTCGAACTGCGCGCGTGCCTGGTCGATGGGCTCTTGCGCCTGTTCTTTCAGGCGTTGCGCCAGGCGCGACACGAGGCTTGTCAGCTCATCGTCTATAGGCTCGGAAGGTGCTTGTACGGGCTCGACACCGTCATCGAGTTCCTTCAGGTAGCGATGGATCGTGGTTTTTGAACCGGTATTGCCCATCTCGATCCGCACCGCATCGATGCTCGGGTGTTCGCCCCGGGCGAGGATTGCCAAGCGTGCCGCCTGCACCAGTGCCTTGTTTACGCCGCCACGTGCCATGTGTTCTCCTACGATTTAATACTGTGGTACGTACCACTAATAATCGTAATGTACCACGACACAAATAAAGTTAAAATCTTGAGATTTATCATGCGGGATATACTGGTATTACCCTGTGTGATGCGCTGTAATCCGGGTTTGACCCGCTACAGCGGTACATTTTCGAGAACTGAGCCCATGACCGATCTGGATCGCTACCTGCAAGCCGCCACCCGCGACAACACCCGTCGCAGCTATCGCGCGGCCATTGAGCACTTCGAGGTCAGTTGGGGTGGGTTCCTGCCGGCGACCAGTGACAGCGTGGCGCGCTATCTCGTGGCTCATGCGGGCGTGCTGTCGATCAATACCTTGAAGTTACGTTTGTCCGCGCTGGCGCAGTGGCACAACAGTCAGGGTTTCGCCGATCCCACCAAGGCACCCGTGGTGCGCAAAGTGTTCAAGGGCATTCGCGCGCTGCACCCGGCGCAGGAAAAACAGGCCGAGCCGTTGCAGCTTCAGCATCTGGAGCAAGTGGTGGCCTGGCTGGAGCAGGAAGCGCAAATCGCCAAGGTGCAGGGCGATCAACCGGGATTGTTGCGGGCCAGGCGCGACACGGCGCTGATTCTGCTGGGCTTTTGGCGCGGTTTCCGTAGCGATGAATTGTGTCGCGTGCAGATTGAGCATGTGCAGGCCAGCGCCGGCTCAGGCATTACCCTCTACTTGCCTCGCAGCAAGAGCGACCGCGAGAACCTCGGTCAGACGTACCAGACGCCAGCCTTGCAGCGTTTGTGTCCGGTGCAGGCCTATATCCAATGGATCACTGACGCCGCGTTGGTCCGCGGGCCGGTGTTCCGAGGTATCGACCGCTGGGGCCATTTGAGCGAGGAGGGCTTGCATGCCAACAGCGTGATCCCGTTGTTGCGCCAGGCCCTGGAGCGCGCCGGCATTGCGGCCGAGCACTACACCAGTCACTCCTTGCGGCGTGGATTTGCCACCTGGGCTCATCAGAGCGGTTGGGATTTGAAGTCGTTGATGAGTTACGTGGGCTGGAAGGATATGAAGTCCGCCATGCGCTATGTTGAAGCCAGCCCGTTTCTCGGGATGACCCGCATCGCTGAACAGCCATTGGCGCTGTAGATCACGTTTTCTTCTATTAATACTGTCGGCTAATAGCGAAAACCAATCAGCAGCATCAGGTTTGCCAATGAGCCAGCCGGCGATCGACTGGGTAGGATTCACCCATCAACTTCTTAACCCCCTGACGGAGAGTCATCGATGCCTATCATCAACAGCCAAGTTAAACCGTTCAAAGCTGACGCCTTTAAAAATGGCGACTTCGTAAAAGTGTCGGACGCTGACCTGAAAGGCAAGTGGTCTGTCGTGTTCTTCTACCCAGCCGACTTCACCTTCGTCTGCCCGACCGAACTGGAAGACCTGGCTGACAACTACGCCGAGTTCCAGAAGCTGGGCGTCGAGATCTACAGCGTTTCCACCGATACCCACTTTGCCCACGCTGCCTGGCACAACACTTCGCCAGCCATCGGCAAAATCCAGTACACCATGATCGGCGACCCGACTCACGCTATCTCCCGCAACTTCGACGTGCTGATCGAAGAAGCTGGCTTGGCTGATCGTGGCACCTTCGTGATCAACCCGGAAGGCCAGGTCAAAATCGTTGAGCTGAACGACGGCGGTGTTGGTCGTGACGCTTCCGAGCTGCTGCGCAAAATCAAGGCTGCTCAGTACGTTGCTGCTCACCCGGGCCAGGTTTGCCCAGCCAAGTGGAAAGAAGGCGAGGCCACTCTGGCTCCGTCCCTGGACCTGGTCGGCAAGATCTAAGTCTGTGACGCGCTTCACCAGGGCGGAACTCCGCACCTCCTAAGTAAGCTGCACCGCCCTCAAAAACGCCCGGGCGAGATTCGCTCGGGCGTTTTTTTTCGACACGAATAAAGGAAATCGCCCGTATGTTGGACGCCAATCTTAAAGCCCAGTTGAAATCGTACCTGGAACGGGTCACCCAGCCGATCGAGATCGTTGCATCCCTCGATGACGGTGCGAAATCCCAGGAAATGCTCGCATTACTCAAAGACGTTGCCAGTCTTTCTACCCAGATTACTTTGCTCGACAACGGTGACGACGCACGCAAACCATCGTTCTCGATCAACCGCCCGGGAGCCGACATCAGCCTGCGTTTCGCCGGTATCCCGATGGGCCACGAATTCACGTCCTTGGTGCTGGCTCTGCTGCAAGTTGGCGGCCACCCATCGAAGGCCAGCGTTGAAGTGATCGAACAGATACGATCGCTCAAAGGCGAGTTCAACTTCGAAACTTACTTCTCGCTGTCCTGCCAGAACTGCCCGGACGTGGTCCAGGCATTGAACCTGATGGCTGTGCTGAACCCGAACATCCGCCACGTCGCCATCGATGGCGCGCTGTTTCAGGCTGAAGTCGACGAGCGCCAGATCATGGCCGTGCCAAGCGTTTACCTGAACGGCGTCAACTTCGGCCAAGGCCGTATGGGCCTGGAAGAGATCCTCGCCAAGATCGACACCAGTGGCATCGAGCGTCAGGCCGAGAAAATCAGCGCCAAAGAAGCTTTTGACGTGTTGGTCGTCGGCGGTGGCCCGGCCGGTGCTTCGGCGGCAATCTACGCTGCTCGTAAAGGCATTCGCACCGGTGTGGCTGCGGAACGTTTTGGTGGTCAGGTGCTCGACACCATGGCCATCGAGAACTTCATCTCCGTGCAGGAAACCGAAGGGCCGAAACTGGCCGTGGCGCTGGAAGAACACGTCAAGCAGTACGACGTGGACATCATGAACCTGCAACGCGCCGACAAGCTGGTGCCGGGCAAAAATGGCGAACTGCACGAAATCCATTTCGCCAGCGGCGCCTCCTTGAAAGCCAAGACCGTGATTTTGGCGACCGGTGCCCGGTGGCGTGAAATGAACGTTCCCGGTGAGCAGCAATACCGCAACAAGGGCGTGGCGTACTGCCCGCACTGTGACGGTCCGCTGTTCAAAGGCAAGCGTGTGGCAGTGATTGGTGGCGGTAACTCCGGCGTCGAAGCGGCTATCGACCTGGCTGGTATCGTGTCCCATGTGACCCTGCTGGAGTTCGACGTACAACTGCGCGCCGATGCGGTGTTGCAGCGCAAGTTGCACAGCCTGCCGAACGTTACGGTGATCACCAGTGCGCAAACCACTGAAGTGACCGGCGATGGCCAAAAGGTCAACGGCCTGCGCTACAAGGATCGTCAGTCGGACGAGTTGCGCACTGTCGAGCTGGAAGGGATCTTTGTGCAGATCGGTCTGTTGCCTAACACCGATTGGCTCAAAGGCACCATCGAGCTGTCACCACGCGGCGAGATCATCGTCGATGCCCGCGGTGAAACGTCGATGCCCGGCGTGTTCGCGGCCGGTGACGTGACCACCGTGCCTTACAAGCAGATCGTGATTGCGGTGGGCGAGGGCGCCAAGGCTTCCCTGAGCGCATTCGATCACTTGATCCGCACCTCGGCGCCTGCATAAACGCCGACGCTGAAAACACAAAACCCCATGAGTGATCATGGGGTTTTTTTGTGTCTCGCACTGATCGTTCCCACGCTCTGCGTGGGAATGCAGCCCGGGACGCTCCGCGTCCCAAAGCGTGACGCAGAGCGTCACAGGAGGCGTTACCACGCAGAGCGTGGGAACGATCATTTCTGTGTGTGGTGCTTACAGCGGTGCCGGCTGAATGATTTCGACCCAGTAACCATCCGGGTCCTTGATGAAGGCCAGGCTCTTCATGCGACCGTCGTTCAGGCGTTTCTGGAAATCGCAGCCCAGCGCTTCGAAGCGCTCGCACGCGGCGCGGATGTCCGGCACCGAAATGCAGATATGGCCAAAGCCGCGTGGGTCGGTGTTGCCATTGTGATAGGCGAAATCCACGTCGTTTTCGGTGCCGTGGTTGTGAGTCAGTTCGAGAATGCCGGGGATCGACTTCATCCACTCGGTACGAGCCGCGGCATCGGCCGGGATCTGATTTTTATCGACCAGCGCCAGGAAATACAGGCTGAACTCGGCTTCCGGGAAATCGCGTTTCTCCACCAGCGAGAAACCCAGGACGCGGGTGTAGAAATCCAGGGACTTGGCGATGTCCTTGACCCGCAGCATGGTGTGGTTGAAGACGAACTTCTGGGTGGCGGTGTCGGGTTGGGCGGTCACACCGGGAAATGTATTGAGTTCGTGCAGGCTCATGGGGCCCTCCGGAAAATCCAAGAATGGTCACAATGATACGCAAGGGCTCTGGCATCGCCAAACCAAAACCGCAGGCTTGCCTGACAGACGGGTGAGGCTCAGACTTTACGGCTCAATTCGTGAGTGTTCATTGCAATGACCCGATTCTGTCAAACGATGTTCGTCCTGATGTGTCTGCTTTCAGGTGTTACCACTGCTCATGCAGAGGCTCCGGTCGTGACCTGGCCAAACGGATGGACCGTCGAGGTCGTCTCGCAAGACGAGGCCAACCCACAGGTTTCCCGGCAGCGCGCGGTAAAAAACGACCAGGACGGTACACCGGTGATGGTGATGGAGTTGACCATGACTCAGGTAGAAAGTGGTCACCAGGTGAATCTGGAAGGCGTGCTGCTGGAAATGCGCAAGTCGGTGCAAAAGGACTTTTTTCAGGGTGGGTATCAGAGCGTTTGCACTAAAATTCACCCGACTACCTTGAGCCGGCTATCGGCGCTGGAAACTACCTGCACGATTACGCAGAACGGTCGACATGTGCTGTCTCAAACATTGGTCGCGGCGGTAGACGCCGATAAGGCCTATGTTCTTTCCTATGCGGGGCAGGCAGAGGTTTATAAGGCAAGTCAGGACGACATAGCGGCTGCTCGAAACAGCTTGAAACTTTAGTTTAAGGTTTGCGTATCAGTAGGTTTCTGCGTGTTCGGCATTTTTTAGATAGCCAAAGGGATTAAGCATAAAGTTGATCAGCATGTAACGAGTTGATCGGCGACTATCGTTGCATTTAGACGCCATCCATAAAAAAGCCCTGCATTGGCAGGGCTTTTTTATGACCGCGAGTGCTTAGCCACGCAGCCAGGAATCAACGGTGGCGGCACCGTATTGTTCCTTCCAGGCTTTCAGGCCGCGATGGTTGCCACCCTTGGTTTCAATCAGTTCACCGGTGTGCGGGTTCTGATAGACCTTGACCACGCGAGCGCGGCGGGTTTTAGGCGCTGTTGCCTGCTGCAGGCCGGATTTCGCCGGGTTCGGATCGAGGATGGCGATGATGTCGCGCAAGCTCTTGCCGTAGGTTTTCATCAGCCCCTGGAGCTTTTCTTCGAATTCGATTTCTTTCTTGAGCCCGGCATCGTTCTTCAGCGATTCCAACTGCTTGAGCTGTTCTTGAAGGGCCTTTTCAGCTGCACGAAATTCAGCGAGTCTGGACAATATCTTTACTCCAATAGTGTGTTTGGCTGATACCAACCGCAAACAAAGCTATAAGCCAAGAGCCTTGAAGCGACTCGGTGATAATGACTCACCTGCCAGTTCTGCACAGGTATGAAAAATTGTAGTAGTTAATTGGCCAAGAGTAAATCCTGACTTTTTCTTCATGTAACAAGAGTAGTCTTTTGATTCAATTTGGTGCGTATCATCATGATCTCGGTGCTTAAGGTGGTTAGTTAATGATCGCTTAATGCACTAATGAAGTCTGCACCGGGCATCGGTCGGCCGAACAGATAACCTTGCAGGAAGTTCACGCCGTGGGCGGTCAGATAGTCACTTTGCTCCTCGGTTTCCACGCCTTCGGCGACGATACCCAGATCGAGTTTGGCCGAGAGTTCGATGATGCTGTCCAGAATGTGTCGGGAGAGGGCATCGATACCGATCATGGCGACAAAGCTCTGGTCGATTTTCAGGAAGTCCACATTGAACTGACGCAAGTAATCCAGGCTTGAGTGACCGGTGCCAAAGTCATCGGTCGCGATCATCACGCCCAACCCGTGAAGCTGTTCGAACAATTGCAGGGTGATGTCTGTCGGCTCGATGAGTTCGCGTTCGGTCAGCTCCAGCACCAGGTTGATACTGCCCGGGGCGAAAGCGCTGAGGAACTCACGGCAGTCCTCGACCAGCTCCAGATCCCGGCAGTGGCTGGCGGTGATGTTGATGCCAATGTGAAACGGCCCCTCGAACGATGCCGACAAGGGGGCCAGTAATGCAGCGGTTTGTTGCATCAACGAGCGAGTCATCGGCACGATCAGCCCGGAATGTTCGGCAAACGGAATGAACAGATCAGGGCGTACCAAGCCTTCCTTGGGATGTTTCCAGCGCATCAATACTTCGGCACCGGACCACTGCTTATTGTCGCCATGCACCACGGGCTGAAAATACGGAATGAACTCTGCTGCCTCCAGCGCTCGCTGCATTTCACGACTAGGCGACGTCGAACGCTTCTGCAGGACATGCCCGATCGAGCCTGACACCACGCCGAAGAACATCAACAGACCGAACAGCGGCGGGTATTCACTGCGCATGTAACGCCAGGTTTCTCCTTCGGGGAAACCGGCGGCCACCGTAAAGGCATATCGCGCAGACATCAGCGTGTTTTGCGCCACCGGCAAAATGGGCAGGGCATCGTTGTGGACTTTGCCGTCGGCGGACAGCCAATCAGGGCCTACTCGCAGCAACAATAATGTTTTGCTACCAATCAGGCGCAGCGCGTTACTCAGGTGATAACCGTTCAGCGTGGTCAACGCGCCCTGGTTTCCTTCATTCAGCCGATACACCAACAACGCGGTATCGGGCGTAACCGAATTGCCGTTCATGAGCCATAGCTTGCCTTGGGTGTAGTCGCCGGGATTGATCTTTTCCTGATACTCACCGAACAACGAACTGCAATAGAGGTTGTTGTCCCACACAAGGTTGGCCGAGCGCACGAACGGCCGGCGGGTGACTTGTTCACGCAGGGCCAGTTTGACGTCGTTGCAGTTTTGGCCGGCCAGCGGCAATAGCTCTTGCGCCGCTTGGGCGGTATTGTCGAGCATCAACTCGAATTGGCGAATGGCTTCTTCGCCAGTCAGTTCAGTACTTTGCTTGAGGGTACGTTCAGCCTGCAGATAGAGAATGGCGAACCCCAGCAAAACCGGGAGTAGCCCGCTCAGAACAGTCACAATGATCCGGGTGCCACGTTTACGGCGGCTTTTGACGTTCAGTGGCATTCGCAAATCCATCGCGATAAAAGAGGGCTCTCAAGGCTGGCACGACACGCCTCCTTTAAGAGTTCAGCCATGATAGTTGGTCGTCGGCGCTTATGCTGCTCAACGATCATTCAAACTTGAGGCCAGTTTGATAAAGGCCAGCGTCGCAGGTGATGACTGACGCTGATCGAGCACCGCCAGCCCGACCTGGCGACTGATCGGTGGCGACAGCGGTTTTTTCACGTAGCGGCTGTCGTTGTCGTCAGGCAATGAGCCTTCGGCTACAACGGTCAGGGCATCGCCACGGCCTACGGTGTCCAGCGTGCTGAGCAACTGCGAGCAGCGATATCTTATGTTCGGTGTCAACCGCGCGGCATTAAATAGGCGCGACACCAGTTCCGAAGAGCCGGCTTCGGTCAGTACAAACGGGTCGTGGCATAAATCGCTCAAGCTCAAACTGTCGCGACCGGCCAGCGCATGGTCGGCCGGCAGCAGCGCGACCATCTGGTCCTCGATCAGCCTGAAAGTGTCGAAACGCTCCTGGGGCAACACCACGAAGCCGATATCGATACGCCGTTCTTCCAGCCACTGGATCACCTGGCGATCCGGCCCTTCGTCGATGTGAACCTCAATGCCCGGGTGTGCGGCGCGGTAGAACTGCAGGATCCTCGGTAGCAATTTGATCGATGAGGTCGGGCCGAACGAGCCGATGCGCAGGGTGCCGCGTTTCATCCCGCGAGCATCGGCCGCTTCCTGGCGCAACGTGTTGGCCAGCCCGAGCATCGCCCGAGCGCGCAGCAATAGCTGCTGGCCGATGTCACTCAGCTCGACCTGGGACTGATGCCGGCGCAGCAGTTCTACGCCCAGTTCCTGTTCCAGGGACTTGAGCGCGTGGGACACCGCGGATTGGGAAATCTCCAAACGATGTGCCGCCGCCGTGAAGCCGCGCAGTTCGGCCACCAGCGAGAAAATCTCGAGTTGCGTCAGGGTCATGAGTATTTACTCATTTTACGATGATCGGGCATTAGACGAATGATACGCCATGTGCCTGATTTCTGATGGTGGAGACTTATGACTGCGTGTGAACAGACCCTGGCGAATTCTTCGGATGTACCGGTTTATCTGAAGCTTGCCGCCGTCACCATGATTTGGGGCGGGACATTCGTCGCCGGGCGATTTCTGGCCGACAGCCTCAGTCCGTTGTTGGCCGCGAGCCTGCGGTTCTTGCTGGCGAGCGTGGCGTTGCTGCTGTTTTTATTGCTGGCGCGTGTGCCTTTGGTGCGTCCCAGCCCTCGGCAATGGCTGCAATTGGCGTTACTGGGATTCTTCGGAATTTTTTTCTACAACCTGTGCTTCTTTTACGGGCTGCACTACATCAACGCCTCACGGGCGTCCTTGATCGTGGCCTTGAATCCGGCCGTGATCGGCCTGGCGTCGTGGCTGCTGTTCAAGGAACGACTGAGCCGGGCGAAAGTGGCCGGTATTGCGATCTGCATAGCCGGAGCCAGTCTGGTGATTGTCAGTCGCAATCCGCAGTTACTGGCCGGCAACGCCGATGCTTGGATTGGCGATCTGTTGATCTTCGGTTGCGTACTCGGGTGGGGCATTTATTCGCTGTTCTCCAAAGGCCTGAATCAAACGCTGGGGCCGGTGCAGACAGTCACGTACTCGATTCTGCTGGGCACGCTGATGCTCTGGGTGACTAGCGCCGTGCGTGGTGAGCTGAGTGTCGCGGCGCTGGCCGAACTTGGTACGCAACAATGGTTGAGCCTGATGTACCTGGGCGTGCTGGGTTCGGCATTGGCCTATATTGGTTATTACGACGGTATCCGCAAAATCGGTGCAACGCGTTCGGGTGTGTTTATCGCCTTGAACCCGCTGACTGCCGTTCTGTTTGGCGCATTGTTGCTGGGTGAGCAATTGACACTGGTGATGTGCCTGGGCGGCGGGCTGATCCTGGCGGGGATTTTTCTGTGCAACAAACCGCTTGCGCACGCTACAAAAAGGGGGATTTTATAAGAAGGCGGACAAACTGATTTACGCTGTGTAGAATCGGTTTACGCATATAAGAATAATCGTCTTCTGGCAGCAGAAGCCTCGCCCGCAAGAGCCTTGGGTCGACAATGAAGAGTTTTGGGTTTCAATTGATCTACGGTGACTTCCTCGCCCGCAGCGTGCGGGGCATCTCCTGCGCGCCGCCCGCCGGTCTCAGCATTGCTAGCAACTAACGATCCGTTAATTGATAAGAAATGATGAGGCGCAAAAATGGCAGATTTATACGAAAACCCAATGGGCCTGTTGGGCTTTGAGTTCATCGAGTTCGCATCGCCGACACCTAACACCCTGGAGCCGATCTTCCAGATCATGGGCTTCACCAAGGTTGCGACCCACCGTTCCAAAGACGTGCACCTGTATCGCCAGGGCGCGATCAACCTGATCCTCAACAACGAACCCAACAGCGTGGCGTCGTACTTCGCGGCCGAGCACGGTCCGTCGGTGTGCGGCATGGCGTTCCGGGTCAAGGATTCGCAAAAGGCCTACAAGCGTGCCCTGGAACTCGGCGCCCAGCCGATCCACATCGAAACCGGTCCGATGGAGCTGCACCTGCCGGCGATCAAAGGCATTGGCGGCGCGCCGCTGTACCTGATCGACCGTTTCGGTGAAGGCAGCTCGATCTACGACATCGACTTCGTGTTCATCGAAGGCGTGGACCGCAATCCGGTCGGGGCCGGCCTGAAGATCATCGATCACCTGACCCACAACGTGTATCGCGGTCGCATGGCTTACTGGGCCAACTTCTACGAGAAACTGTTCAACTTCCGTGAAATCCGCTATTTCGACATCAAAGGCGAATACACCGGCCTGACCTCCAAAGCCATGACGGCGCCGGACGGCATGATCCGCATCCCGCTGAACGAAGAGTCGTCCAAGGGCGCCGGGCAGATCGAAGAGTTCCTGATGCAGTTCAACGGTGAGGGCATCCAGCACGTGGCCTTCCTCAGCGATGACCTGATCAAGACCTGGGATCACCTGAAAAGTATCGGCATGCGCTTCATGACGCCGCCGCCGGACACCTACTACGAAATGCTCGAAGGCCGTCTGCCGAACCACGGCGAGCCGGTCAACGAATTGCAAGCGCGGGGCATTTTGCTGGACGGTTCGTCCGAGTCGGGCGACAAGCGTCTGCTGTTGCAGATATTCTCGGAAACCCTGATGGGCCCGGTGTTCTTCGAATTCATCCAGCGTAAAGGCGACGATGGTTTCGGTGAAGGCAACTTCAAGGCGCTGTTCGAATCCATCGAACGTGATCAGGTTCGTCGGGGTGTGCTCTCCACCGATTAACCCGGTTCAGGCGTGAAAAAGCCCGGTCAGCAGCAATGCTCGCCGGGCTTTTTTTGGATCATGCAAAACCATTTTTGGATCATGCAAAAACCATTGTAGGAGCGAGGCTTGCCCGCGAAGGGGACCTTGAAGACGCTAAAAGCTTCGCGGGCAAGCCTCGCTCCTACCATTACATCGGCCGGCGCCGTTGCCGGACAAGGTGCTTGAACCCTTCAAACACCAACACCACCACCGCCAACCAGATCGGAATATAGGTCAGCCATTCACCGGCCTTGATACTTTCCCCCAGCAGCAACGCAACGCCGAGCAGTAGCACCGGCTCGACGTAACTCAACAACCCGAACAGGCTGAACGGCAGCAGCCGACTGGCAATGATGTAGACCACCAGCGCCGAAGCACTGATCACCCCGAGTATCGGGATCAACAGCGACAGCCACGGATGTTGATCAAACACGCCGAAACCTTGTTCGCCGCCCTGCACGAACCAGAACGCCACCGGCAGCATCAACGCCATGTCCAGCCAGAGCCCGCCGAGGTTGTCGGTGGCCAGGCGCTTGCGCACGATGAAATAAATCGGATAACCGACCACCACCAGCAAGGTCGCCCAGGAAAAACCGCCGACCTGATACAACTCGTTGAGCACGCCGAGGCTGGCGAAGAACACGGCTATTTTCTGCAGATAGGAAAGACGCTCGCCATAGGCGATTCGTCCGGTCAGGACCATGGACAGCGGCAACAGGAAATACCCCAGCGACACGTCGAGGCTATAGCCGTTGAGCGGCGCCCACATGAACAACCAGAGCTGCAGGCCCAGCAGCACTGCAGAGCCGATCAGTCCGACAAGCAATTTCGGCTTGCTGACCAGCCGTCGCACAATCTCGACCACGCGTTTCCATTCGCCGGACACCACCATGAACACTGTCATGCACGGCGCGGTCAGCAGCATCCGCCAACCGAAAATCTCTACGCCGCTCAAGGGGGAGAGCAACGAAGTGTAGTAATACATGACGGCAAACAGCACCGAGGCTGTGACCGATAAAGCGATACCTTTAGACAAACTGTCCTCGCGGGTTGAAGGTCAAACGGGGCGCGCAGGATACGTGGTTTTTGTGCTGAATATTGGGCGAGTGATCAATATTTACAACATCCTGGCTGATCCTCAACCAAAGCATAGTCAGCAGATCGACACTCAACCTGTGGGAGCAGGGTCATACACAATATTTGCGGTCGACGCAGAACCCTATGGGAGCGGGCTTGCTCGCGAAAGCGGCCTAACCGGCCAACATCAATGCTGAATGTGAAACCGTCTTCGTGAGCAAGCCCACTCCCACAATGACCGTGATCGCCAACAGATCTTGTGATCAACACAAAACCCTGTGGGAGCTGGCTTGCCTGCGATAAATCTCAAGCCGTATGCGGTTTACGCCCCGGCACAAAATGGCTCACGTCATTGAACCCCGGCGTCGACGCGTGCCCCGGTGTCACCAGCGAATCGATAAAGGCTTCATCTTCCGCTGTGATCTTCACCGCCTGCGCCTTGGTGTACGCGTCCCACTGTTCTTCGGTACGCGGGCCGACGATGGCTGAGGTGATGGCGCGATTGTTTAGCACCCAGGCAATCGCAAACTCGACGATGCCCACGCCACGGCCCTGAGTGTATTCCTGGATCTGCTGGGCAATGCGCAGGGACTCGACCCGCCATTCGGTTTCCAGAATTCGTTTGTCCTGACGGCCCGCACGGCTGTTGGCATCCGGTGTCACGTCGGGGGCGTACTTGCCGCTGAGCACACCACGCGCTAGCGGACTGTAGGGCACCACACCGAGGCCATAGTTTTGTGCAGCAGTGATCTGCTCGGTTTCCGCCTGACGATTGACGATGTTGTACAGCGGCTGGCTGATGACCGGTCTATCGACACCGAGTTTGTCAGCCACACGAATCACTTCAGCGATGCGCCAGCCACGGTAGTTCGACAGGCCCCAATAGCGGATCTTGCCCTGGCGGATCAAATCGCCAATGGCCGACACCGTGACCTCCAACGGCGTGTTGTGGTCTTCGCGGTGCAGGTAATAGATGTCCAGATAATCGGTGCCCAACCGCGTCAGGCTGGCGTCGATGCCGTTGAACAGATGCTTGCGGCTCAGGCCACTGCGGTTCGGCACGCCATCCACCGGGCCGAAACCGACTTTGGTCGCCAGCACCCATTCGTGGCGGTTGCTGGCAATCGCTTCACCGACGATCTCTTCGGAGCGGCCGTTGGTGTAGACGTCCGCGGTGTCGATGAAATTGATGCCCTGGTCCCAAGCCTTGTCGATGATCCGCAGGGAATCTTCGGTGCTGGTCTGTTCGCCGAACATCATGGTGCCCAATGTGAGGGTCGACACCTGTAAACCCGAATGACCCAGCGTGCGATAGCTCATGACGAAATCCTTTTACCGGTCAGAAAGCCCTAATCAAATACCAGAACCGTGACTGGGAGCAATCGGAATTATCAGGCCTGACTACCTGTGGCGAGGGGGCTTGCCCCCGTTGGGGCGCGAAGCGGCCCCGGTATTTCAGATTTAAACCGCATGTGACGGGTTTACGACTGCTTCGCAGCCGAACGGGGGCAAGCCCCCTCGCCACAAAAGTATCTGTGCATGCGCGTGAGCGTTAAACCTTACCCCGCAACGTGCGCGTCATGCGCAGCGCCAGCAAACTCCCACACACAATCACACCCGCCAGCAGATACAGCGCCGCATCGGTCGACCCGGTGCTGTCCTTGACCCAACCCACCAGGTACGGGCTAAGGAAACCCGCCATCTGCCCCATGGAGTTGATCAACGCCAACCCACCGGCGGCCGCCCCCGCGCTAAGCATGGCAGTCGGCACAGGCCAGAACATTGGCAGGCCGGTGAGGGCGCCCATGGTGGCGAGGGTCAGGCCGAGGATGGCGATGGCCGGGTGGGTGGCGAAGTTCACCGCGATCAGCAAGCCCACCGCGCCCATCAGCATCGGCACCACCAAGTGCCAGCGACGTTCTTTGCGCAGGTCCGCCGAGCGACCGACCATCAACATGAACACCGCCGCCAGCAGGTACGGAATCGCACTGAGCCAACCAATCACCAGGTTATCGCTGAAACCGAGGTTCTTGATGATCGACGGCAACCAGAAGTTGATCGCGTAGACGCCGCTCTGAATGCAGAAATAAATCAGGCCGAAGGCCCAGATCGCCGGGTTCTTGAACACCGCCAACAGGGAATCAGTGGCGGTTTTCGGTTTGCTGGCCAGGTCTTGCGCGTGATCGGCCTCAAGCACCGAACGCTCGTAAGGGGTCAGCCACTTGGCGTTGGCGTAACTGTCGCTGAGCAGGAAGTAGGCGAGGGCGCCGAGAATAACGGTCGGAATGCCTTGCAGCAGGAACATCCACTGCCAGCCGGCCAAACCAGCCTGGCCTGCGCCGAAGTGGTTGAGGATCCAGCCGGAAAACGGGCTGCCGAGCAGGCCGGACACCGGGATCGCCGACATGAACAGCGCCATGATGCGGCCACGACGGAACGTCGGGAACCATTGCGAGAGGTAAAGCACCACGCCCGGGAAGAACCCGGCTTCGGCGGCACCGGTAAACAGGCGCAACGTGTAGAACTCGGTCGGGGTGGTGACGAACAACAGGCAGGTCGAGAGCGTGCCCCAAGTGATCATCATCAGCGCGATCCAGCGTCGCGGGCCGAATTTGGTCAGGGCCAGGTTGCTCGGTACGCCGCAGAGTACATAGCCGATGAAGAAGATCCCGGCACCGAGGCCATACACGGTTTCGCTGAATTTCAGTGCGTCGAGCATCTGCAGTTTGGCAAACCCCACGTTCACCCGGTCGAGGTAGTTGAACAGGTAGCAGATGAAAATGAAGGGGATCAAACGCAGGGTAATGCGTTTGTAGACGGCATTTTTGTCGTCAGCGTTGGCCAGGGTAGCTGTGGCGCTCTGTGACATGGCGGGCTCTCTCTTTATTATGATTTTTTGCGGCGCAAGGGTAACGTTGGTCGCCCGGTGAGTCTCGGCCACCCCTTGGGTGATTGTCTTTGTGCTTGAGCACAGGGTTTGCAACCAAGGCCTGTGCGGGTGAACAACCCGTTCCATCACGTTTTCAAGGAATCGCGCTATGTTCGAACTCGATCACGACCTGGCCCAGGACATCGTCGACCGGGCGATGGCCATCCTGCCGTACAACGTCAACGTCATGGACAGTCAGGGGCTGATTCTCGGCAGCGGCGAGCCGGAGCGTATCAACACCCGCCACGAAGGCGCGCAACTGGTGCTGGCCAACGGGCGCGTGGTGGAGATCGACGCGCAAACGGCGATTCACCTCAAAGGCGTACAACCGGGGATCAACCTGCCGCTGTTGCTCGATCAGCGTTTGATTGGGGTGCTGGGCATCACCGGCGAACCCGAGCAATTGCGCACTTACGCCGAACTGGTGCGAATGACCGCCGAGATGCTGGTGGGCCAGCGCAATCAGCAGGCCGAGCAGCAATGGCGGCGCCAGCGTTGCGACGACCTGCTGGCGCTGCTACTCAGCGAGGCGGGGGATTCGCCGCGGTTGCTGGACGAAGCGCAGCAACTGGGACTCAAACCGCAGTTGACGCGGGTGCCGTACCTGTTCGAATTGGGCATGGAACACGGCCCGGGCCAGACCGTCGAAGCGCTCAGCGCCTGGCTGATGTCACGTTATCCGGACAGTTGGTGCGTAAGCTCGGCCAAGTCTTCGTTGCTGTGGTGCCGACCGGCGACGCCTGCGATCGAGAACGATCGGTTGCTGGAAAAGCTCGATGGTCTCGGCTGGAACATTTTGCGCATTGCCGTGGGTGGGCAGGCCGATGGATTGTCGGGGCTGCGCCGTTGCTATCGTCGAGTCGGTGATTTGCTGGCCTATGGACGCGATGTGTTGCCGCATTCGCGCCTGCTGACGCTGAATCGTTATCGGTTGCCGGTGATGCTCTGGCGGCACCGCAACGATGATGCGCTGGATGAACTGCTGCGGCCGCTGCGCAAAGTCATCGCCAAGGATGGCAACGGCCAACTGTTGGCGACCCTGCGCAGTTGGTGCGAACACGACGGCCAGAGCCAGGCCTGCGCCGAGGCGTTGGGTATTCATCGCAACAGTCTGCGTTACCGCATGGAAAGGATTGCCGAACTCAGCGGCGTCGACCCGCTGAAGCTGGATGGAATGCTCGCGCTGTACCTTGGCGTTCAGCTCCTGCCCCAAACCGAACTCCCAACCGCAATCCCGTAGCACCGTAGCAGCTGCCGAGAGGTGTGTGCTGAGGGTTTTGTGAGAATGAACAATAATCCTCTTGACCGCTTGTGCAGCGGACCGGCGTTATTGTTGATGGCGGCTGGCAGCATGGACGCATCGGAACTGGAGAATTCGCATGAAAATCGTCATTGCCCCCGATTCATTCAAGGACAGCCTGAGTGCCCAAGGTGTGGCCGAGGCCATTGCGCTGGGGTTGGCGGACGTCTGGCCGGATGCACACTTGATCAAGTGCCCGATGGCTGATGGCGGGGAAGGCACGGTCGAATCGATTCTGGCCGCCTGCGACGGCGAACTGTGCCGTACCCATGTTCGCGGGCCGCTGGGTGCCACGGTCGAGGCCGCGTGGGGCTGGTTGCCACAGAGCCACACCGCGATCATCGAAATGGCCGAAGCCAGTGGCCTGCAACTGGTTGCGCCGAACCTGCGCGATGCCTGCACCAGCAGCACCTACGGCACCGGTGAGTTGATCCGCGCTGCACTGGATGCCGGTGCACAACGGGTGATCCTGGCGATTGGCGGCAGCGCCACCAACGACGGCGGCGCCGGGGCGATGCAGGCTTTGGGGGTGAAACTGCTGGACGCTCGGGACCAAATCCTGGTGCCGGGTGGTCTGGCCTTGGCGCAATTGGCCCGCCTCGATCTGAGTGAGATCGATCCGCGTCTGGCCAAGGTGCGCTTCGACATCGCCGCCGACGTCAATAACCCGCTGTGCGGCCCTCATGGCGCCTCAGCGATTTTCGGCCCGCAGAAAGGTGCATCGCCCGAACAAGTCGAGCAACTGGACCAGGCCCTGGGGCGCTTTGCCGAACTCTGCGCGCAAGCCCTGGACAAAGACGTGCGCGACGAACCGGGCAGCGGCGCGGCGGGCGGCCTGGGGTTTGCTGCCAAGGCGTTTCTCGGTGCGCAATTTCAGGCCGGGGTGGAAGTGGTCGCTGAACTGGTCGGGCTGGCCGAGGCGGTCAAGGGCGCCGATCTGGTGATCACGGGCGAAGGTCGTTTCGATGCCCAGACCCTGCGCGGCAAAACCCCGTTTGGCGTGGCGCGCATCGCACGCCAGCACGGCGTGCCGGTCATCGTCATCGCCGGCACCTTGGGCGAGGGGTATCAGGCGCTGTACGAGCATGGCATCGATGCCGCCTTTGCGTTGGCAAGCGGCCCGATGACACTGGAGCAGGCCTGCGCCGAGGCGCCGCGTTTGTTGCGCGAGCGCGCCCGTGATATTGCGCGGGTGTGGCGGGTGGCGGCCCGTAAGGCCTGACTCAATCCCCAGTAGAAAAAATCCCTGTGGCGAGGGAGCTTGCTCCCGTTCGGTTGCGCAGCAGCCGTAAATTCTCTGGGGCCGCTACGCAGCCCAGCGGGAGCAAGCTCCCTCGCCACAAAAGCTATTGCGCAAAGCCGATCTCCGCGCAGCATCTGTTTCACCGCTGAAACACTCCTGCCGCCCTCGAAAAATATTTCTCCAACCCCTGCAAAAAACCTCAACCCCGGCCGATACAGCTAACAGGCGCACACAAACCAATTACAACAGTGGCGCCAAACTGAAAGGTGCGCGCCATCGCCCACCCGAACAGTGATCCCCGCAAGGATGCTCGCCGCCTCAATTACCGAGATCATCCTATGTCACTGCGTAATCTGAAAATCGCGCCTCGAGCTTTCCTGGGTTTCGCCTTCATAGCCTTGCTGGTCATTGTGCTGGGTGTGTTTGCCGTGAACCGCATGTCGATCATTCGCCAAGCCTCTGTCGATATGGAAATGACACAGTTACCCAGTATCGGGTTTCTGGGTAACGTGACAGAAAACGTCCTGCGGCTGCGGATTCTCTCCTTCCGCGTACTGGTCAACCGTGATCCGGCGGCGTTGCAGGAAGCCCAGACCCGCATCGGCGTGCTCGTCGACAAGGTGCGCAGCGCCCAAGCCAGTTATGCCGCTTTGCCGGCCAGCCCTGAAGAAGCCGCGCTGTACAAAACTTTCGCGACAACCCTCGACAACTACATGCAGGCCCAGAGCCAAATGCTGGAGCTGTCGCGACAGAACAAACTGGATGAGATGCGTGCCCTGATCAACACGCGGATCAAGGAGGGCACCGATCAGATGGGCGAGCAGCTGAACAAACTGGTAGCGCTCAACGCCGCCGATGCCAAAGCCGCGTCGGCCAAGGCGGGCGAGCACTACAGCGAAGCCTTTATCGGCATCGTGACGGTGGCGGTGATGGCTTCGTTGCTGACCGTGCTGCTGGCCTGGCTGTTGACCCGCAGCATCCTCACACCGCTGAACCGTGCGGTGCTCGCGGCCGAAACCATTGCCGGCGGCAACCTGAGCAAGGTCATCGAAGTCGACGGCAACGACGAACCGGCGCGTTTGCTTGGCGCCTTGTCCGCCATGCAGACCAACCTGCGCAAAACCATCGAACAGATCGCCGGCTCCGCGACGCAACTGGGCGCCGCCGCTGAAGAGCTCAGCACTGTGACGCAAGAAGCGTCCCGTGGCCTGCAACAGCAAAACAACGAAATCGAACAGGCCGCCACCGCCGTCAACGAAATGACCGCCGCCGTGGAAGAAGTGGCGCGCAATGCGGTATCGACCTCCGAAGCGTCGAACCAGTCGACTCAGGCCGCTCGTGAAGGTCGTGATCGAGTGGTGGAAACCGTCGACGCGATCCAGACCATGACCCATGACGTGCAGAACACGGCGTTGATGATCGAGGGCCTGGCCGCTCAGGGCCGTGACATCGGCAAAGTGCTGGACGTGATTCGTGCCATTGCCGAGCAGACCAACCTGCTGGCCCTCAACGCCGCGATTGAAGCGGCCCGTGCCGGTGAGGCCGGACGTGGCTTTGCGGTGGTGGCGGACGAGGTCCGGGCGTTGGCCCATCGCACTGCGCAGTCGACCCAGGAAATCGAGAAAATGGTCGCCGGTATCCAGAACGGCACCGGCGAAGCGGTCTCGTCGATGCAGCAAAGCAATCAGCGCACCCAAAGCACCCTGGAAATGGCCCGTGCGGCGGGTGTCGCCCTGGAGCAGATCACTTCATCGATTCACCTGATCAACGAGCGCAACCTGGTGATCGCCAGCGCCTCGGAAGAACAGGCTCAGGTGTCCCGTGAAGTCGACCGCAATCTGGTGAACATTCGCGACTTGGCCACCCAGTCTGCCGCCGGTGCTAACCAGACCAGCGCCGCCACCCATGAATTGTCGCGATTGGCGGTTGATTTGAACGCGATGGTGGCGCGTTTCGTGATTTGAGATAGGGTTGAAACTGGAACTCGCGCGTTAGGAGAAGTACATGCGCTATTCAGCCTTGACCCAACGAATCGATGGTGACGGAGCGGCAGCCTGGAAGATTCATGATCGAGCGCTGGAATTGCGCGAGCAGGGCGTCGACGTGCTGCTGCTGTCGGTCGGCGACCCGGACTTCGACACGCCGCTGCCGATCGTCCACGCCGCTATCGATAGCCTGTTGGCCGGCGACACCCATTACTCGGATGTACGCGGCACCCGCACACTGCGCAGCAGCATCGCCAGTCGGCATCAGCGGCGCAGCGGTCAGGAGGTGGATGCCGACCATGTGATCGTGCTGCCCGGTGCGCAGTGCGCGGTGTATTCGGTTGCCCAATGCCTGCTCGACCCTGGCGACGAAGTGATCGTTGCCGAACCGATGTACGTGACCTATGAAGGTGTGTTCGGCGCCTGCGGGGCCAGCGTGGTGCCGGTGGCGGTGCGTCCGGAAAATGGCTTTCGGGTTGAACCGGCGGATGTCGCGGCGCTGATCACCCCGAAAACCCGCGTCATCCTGCTCAACAGCCCGAACAACCCCTCCGGTGCCAGTCTGTCGTTGAAGAGCTGGCAGGCGCTGTCGGCGCTGTGCGTGCGGCATGACCTCTGGCTGATCAGCGACGAGGTCTACAGCGACCTGTTGTATGAGGGCGAGCACATCAGCCCGGCCAGTCTGCCGGGTATGGCCGAGCGCACGGCGACCCTCAACAGTTTGTCCAAATCCCATGCCATGAGTGGCTGGCGGGTGGGCTGGATGATCGGCCCCAAAGCATTGGCTGAACACTTGATGCATCTGTCGCTGTGCATGCTGTTCGGGATTCCGGATTTCGTCCAGAAAGCCGCGCAAGTGGCGCTTGATAAAGATTTGCCGGAAGTGGCGCTGATGCGTGAGGAATATCGCCAGCGTCGCGATCTGGTGTGCGCGAGGCTGAGCGGTTGCCCGGGTATCCAGCCGATCAAACCCGATGGCGGGATGTTCGTGATGGTCGATGTGCGCCAGACCGGGCTCGGCGCGCAAGATTTTGCCGAGCGACTGCTTGAAGTGTATGGCGTGTCGGTGCTGGCCGGCGAAGCCTTCGGGCCTAGCGCGGCGGGGCATATTCGCATTGGCCTGGTGGTGGATCAGGCGAGGCTGGCGGATGCCTGTCAGCGGATTGCGTCGTGTGCGGCGGAGTTGCTGCAGGTGCGGCGGGCCTGATTGAGTCCGATCGTTCCCACGCTCCGCGTGGGAATGCTGCCATGGACGCTCTGCGTCCGGTTCGGATGTGACGCGGAGCGTCACGGGATGCATTCCCACGCGGAGCGTGGGAACGATCAATCCCTTAACCCTTCCAGGCCCGCCCATTCACCAAATTAGCCGGTCGTTCCCCAGCCAAAGCCGCCAACATATTCTCCACCGCACACCGGGCCATCGCCTCCCGCGTCTCATGCGTCGCCGACCCAATATGAGGCGTCGCCACCACGTTATTCAACTGCAACAACGGCGAGTCATGTCCCAATGGCTCACGCTCGAACACATCCAGCCCCGCCGCGCGAATCCGCTTCTGCTGCAACGCCTCGATCAGCGCTGGCTCATTCACCACCTTACCCCGGGAAATGTTGATGAAAATCGTGTCGGGACGCATCAGGGCGAACTGTTCGGCGCCGATCAACCCTTCGGTTTCAGCGGTCAGCGGCAACGTCAGGCAAACGAAATCGGCCTGCTGCAGCAATTCGCTCAGGCTGCAATATTGCGCGTTGAATCGCTGCTCCACCGCCGGTTTCGGTGAATGGCTGTGATACAGAACCGGCATGCCAAAACCGAAATGCCCGCGCTGCGCCAACGCTTCGCCGATTCGCCCCATGCCAATGATACCCAGCGTCTTGCCGTGCACATCGCTGCCGAAATGCGCCGGGCCGATGTTGCGGTTCCACTGGCCGGCACGCACCATGTTCGCCAGTTCCACCACCCGCCGCGCGGTGGCCAGGATTAGCGCGAAACCGGTGTCGGCGGTGGTTTCGGTCAACACGTCCGGTGTGTTGCTGAGCAGAATCCGCCGTTCGGTCAGGTAGTCGATGTCATAGTTGTCGACGCCGACGGACACGCTGGCAATGGCTTCCAGGTTCGGGGCCAGATCCAGTAACCCGGCGTCCAGTTTGAGACTGGCGCCGAGCAACCCTTGGGCACGGGGCAGGGCCCGGCGCAGTTGCGCCAGGCCCTCGGCGTCGAGGCTGTCGATCAGCGTCACCTCGGTGTGCTCATGCAAGCGAGCCATCAGCAGCGGCGAGAGTTTCTTGTACAGCACAACCTGCTTTTTCATCGTCGTCATCTCTACATCAAATCAAGAATGAGCCGCCACCGCCCGGCTCACAGCGACCCGGTCACTGGCGCCGGGCTTGAGGAAAATCGTCAGCACCACCGACAGCAGCAACGCGCCGCTCATCAGCAAATACGAGGCACCGGGCGATCCGGTGGAGCTGTTCAGGTAACCGACCAGATAAGAGCCGCCAAACGAACCGAGCGCGCCCATGCTGTTGATCAACGCCATGGCGCCGCCGGCAACGTTGGCTGGGAGGATTTCCGGGACGATGGCGAAAAACGGCCCGTACGGCGCGTACATGCAGGCGCCGGCAATCACCAATAGCGTGTAGGACCACCAGAAGTGTTCCGCGCCCAAGGCATAGGAGCCATAGAACGCAATCGAGGCGATCAGCAGCGGCGGCCAGACGAAGCGTTTGCGCTTTTGCAGTTTGTCCGAGCCCCAGGACACCAGCAGCATCGCGATCACTGCGGCCAGGTAGGGCAACGCCGACAGCCAACCGGCTTCGATCATGTCCATTTTCGCCCCAGCCTTGAGGATCGACGGCAGCCACAGCACGAAACCGTAGACGCCGATGCTCCAGCAGAAAAACTGCAAGGCGAGGATGATCACTTTTGGCGAGCGGAAGGCTTCGGCGTAGTTTTTCACCGCTTTGATGCCGACCTGTTCGGCGGCCAGGGCGCTTTCCAGGTCGTGCTTTTCCTGGTCGCTCAGCCACTTGGCCTGAGCCGGACGATCATCGGCCAGACGCCACCAGATAAACGCCCACAGCACCGCCGGCAGGCCTTCGATGATGAACATCCAGCGCCAGCTGAAATGCTCGATCAGGTAGCCCGACACTACCGACATCCAGAGCATGGTCACCGGGTTGCCGAGGATCAGGAAAGTGTTGGCGCGCGAGCGTTCGGCGCGGGTGAACCAATGGCACAGGTACACCAGCATCGCCGGCATCACCGCGGCTTCGACCACCCCGAGCATGAAGCGAATCACGATCAGCCAGTAGGCGTTGGAGACGATCCCGGTCAAGGTTGCCAGGCCACCCCAGAGGATAAGGCTGACGAAAATCAGCTTCTTGACGCTGTGCTTCTGGGCGTAGATCGCGCCCGGAATCTGGAAGAAGAAATAGCCGAGGAAGAACAGCGCGCCGAGCAGGGACGACAGCCCGGGGGTAATCATCAGGTCCGCCGCCATTCCGGAGGCGGCGGCGAACCCATAGTTGGCGCGGTCCAGATACGCCAGGCTGTAGGTGATGAACACGATCGGCATGATGTACCACCAGCGGCGGGTGGCCAGTGTTGCGGTTTTCATAGTGATGCTCCTGAGCTTGTTGTTTTTGTCGCAGCAGGTAACGGTTTTGAATCAGTTTTTTGCGGTGACTGTTATGGCCTCTTCGCGGGCAAGCCTCGCTCCTACGGGATTGCGCAAGACCTGTAGGAGCGAGGCTTGCCCGCGAAGGCGGCCTCAAATTCAGCATCCATTTCGGCTCGGTCGGGCAACCCCTCCATATCCCCACGGCTCTGCACCGCGCGGCTACCAATCCAGTTGGCACGCTGCACCGCTTGGGCAACGCTGTGGTTTTCCAGCAGGGCGCTGATCAGGCCGACGGCAAACCCGTCACCGGCACCGACCGTATCGACCACCGTTTCCACCGGCACGCCTGCAACGAAACCTTCATCCAGATGGGTTCGGTAATACGCACCGGCCGGCCCGAGCTTGATCGCTACGGCTTCAGCGCCCTGGTCGAGATAAAACGCCGCGATGTCGGCGGGGTCTTCGAAACTGGTCAGCAAACGCCCTTCGCTCAAACCCGGCAGCACCCAATGGGCGAGGGCGGCCAGACGGTTGATCTCGCGGATCATCTGTTGCTCGCTGGTCCACAGACTCGGGCGCAGGTTGGGGTCAAACGACACGCTGCGCCCGGCATTACGCATGCGGGTCATCAGCTCGAAAGACATTTCCCGGACCGCTTCCGACAGCGCCGGGGGAATGCCCGTGGCGTGCAAGTGCCGAGCCTCGAGCAGTTGCGGGGCAATGGATTGCACGGACAAATGACTGGCGGCCGAGCCACGGCGGAAATACTCGACAGCCGGATCGCTGCCATCGTCAGTGCGGGACTTGAGTTGAAACCCGGTGGGGTGCGCCGGGTCGATGTCGACATGGCTGCAATCCAGGCCTTGTTTTTCCAGCGTATCGATCACGAACCGACCCAAAGAGTCAGCACCCACCCGGCTCAGCCAGGCGACGTTAAAACCCAACCGCGACAAGCCAATGGCGACATTACTGTCGGCCCCGGCAATGCGCTTGTGGAAGTGGTCGACGTCAGCCAGTTCACCGTTCTGCTCAGCGACGAACATCGCCATGGTTTCGCCGAACGACAGAATATCGATCTCAGACATGAGCAGGCTCCTGGCGGGGTTGACCGAGGCGGGCGAGGACGGCGACATGCTCGGAGGTCAACTCCACCAGGTCATCGCCTTGCAGTGGATACTCCGCCGCGCGCATCACGCCCTGGGGCATGTGCCGCAGCAGTTGCCCCCATAGATGCAGGTCGCTGGCGGCCGGTGGCACCGCCACCAACTTGCCGTCGGCCCGGCGCGCCACCGCTTTGCAGTGCACGTAACCGACGTGTCGGCCGAGCAACCGCGCGGCACTGGCGGCGGACTGGTCCTGCCATTGCCAGTTGCCGATATCGAAGGTCATTTTGATCGGCAGGTTGTGCTGCTCCACTTCGGCGAAGAAACGCTGGAAGGGTTCGATTCGGCCGCCGTGCAAGGTCTGGTCGTTTTCCACCAGCAGCTGCACCGGGCTCTGTTGCAACTGCAGCGCCAGTGTTTGCAGATCGTTGTTGTCGGTGAAATAGCCCAGGGAGACTTTCAACCATTTGGCGCCGAATGCCTCGGCGCGCTTCAGGGTCGGGAGCAGTTCAGGATTGGGGGCCGACTGCCCGGCCAACCATAATTCCATCGGTGAGGAATAGATGCTTTCGAGCCCCAGGGCTTGGCTGGCGTCGGCCAGTTGCGTGGGGTTTTCAAGGGTCAGCAACTCTTCGCGCCATTCGATGCGCGTGGCACCGGCGGCGGCCAACACGCCGATAAACGAGCCCTGACCGCGTTCACGAACAAGGTCGGCGCCGTAGCTGGAAAGGCTGATGGAAACGGGTGGTTTATTCATTGTTCTACACCTCTGAAACCGGTTTCATTTTTGGTCAAAAAAATATTGATGTGAGTTGTGGGGTGGTCTTTGGGGCCTCTTCGCGGGCAAGCCTCGCTCCTACGGGTTTTGTGAACGCCACAGACCCCTGTAGGAGCGAGGCTTGCCCGCGATGGGGCTCGAACATTCACCGAAGATTCCCCAGGGTTGACCCCCGAACAATCAACCGCGCCGGAAAATCCAACGTCCGCACCGGCCCATCATCCCCACGCAGTCGCTTGAGCAAACATTCAAACGCACTCGCACCAATCTGCGCCGTCGGCTGGGCCAGCGCGGTAATCCCGCTCCCTACCAACGGATACCAATCCAGATCATCCAGGGCAATCAGCCCGACATCCCCGAACAGATTGCACTTCAACTCACGCAACGCATGAGTGCTGGCCAGCGCGGCAATACCGTTGGCGCAAAACAGCGCCTTCGGGCCAGGGCCGGGAGTTTGCAGAAAGGTTTTCAAACGAGCGGTCAGATCGCCGCCAGTTTCAACCACCGCCCCCGAGAGCGCCGGACGCTGCTCGATCTGCGCCTTGAAACTGCTGACCCGCTCGATCCGCGAACTGGTGCCGTCATACGGCTCGGTCACCAACAGCACATCGCGATAACCGCGTTCTTCAAGGTGGGCAACCGCCATCTCGACAGCGGCCGGATTGTCCAATCCCACCAGATCGCTATCGAGCTGCTCGACCTTGCGATCCACCAGCACCATGGGCATTTCCTGATGCAACTCGCGCAGCTCATCGCGGTGATGGCCGAGGGTGTTCACGATCAAACCTTCGATGTTGTATGAGCGCAGCAACGCCAGGTGCTGGCGCTCCTGCTCATCATCGCGATCGGTGTTGCACACCACCAGGCTGTAACCGTGCTGACGGCAGGCGGTTTCCACCCCGTGCATCACGGCAATCGAATAAGGGTTACGGATATCGGCCACCAGCATGCCGATCAGACGCGTGCGCCCACGTTTCAGCCCGCGGGCCATCTGGTTCGGGCGATAGCCCAATTCGCTGATCGCCTGCTCGATGCGCAAGGCAATGGCATCGGAGAGCAGGGCGCGGTCGTCGCCAATGAAGCGCGAGACGCTGGCCTTGGAGACGCCCGCGTGTTCGGCGACGTCGAGCATGGTCACGCGGCTGCGTTGGGCGGCGGAGAAGTCGTTCATGTTGGGCGACCTTGTTATTGGAATTATCAGGAGTCCAGTAATGTAAGCCTGAAACCGGTTTCATGAAGCACCAAATGCAAGGCCTGCGTCAAGTCGTCGCAGGATGATGCCAACCTGAACTGCCGTCGCAATCCGACGAACGGCATTTATACCTGTCAGATCTGACAGTAGCCAATAAGAACACCCTCGGCGCCTAATCGATATCAAAGGACTGTGTGTTTTCAAGAGCGTGGGCATTAGCAACTTGTGCCATTCACTGAGGAATTTCCAGATGTCTATGGGCACTCAATCGACTGAAGAAAAATTTTCGCCCACGGCAAGCGAAGCATTGGCGGTTGAGATCACCGTGGATGGCGTTCCAGATCCTGACGGCCTCATCCCTCTGCCGATTCTGACTAGCGGCACCATTGCCCGAATACGACGCTGGGCTGAAACGTCGTTTGATGACCATCTCGAAGTGTTTTGGCTTCAGGATGGCAGGGAGGAACTCCTGTTTGAGGACCGGTACCCGACGGGAATCGTTCCGCTGGAGATTGAAGTACCGATCCCGGCATCACGGATGGCCATGAATGGCATTGCATTGCTTTATTACATTGTGACTGCGTTCGGGATGCCCGATCCATCGCCGCGCAAACAATTGATTATCGATCACACCCAAGGACCTGAAGAGATACTTGTGAAGGCCATTTTTACCAATTTGACGGGAAATGGGTACTACAATTGCTCAACTTTTCCACCCTTGACATCGGGCATTGTAATAATTATTCCAGCGCAGCCATTATCTCGTCCAGATGATCAATTTTCCCTTCGCTTACAAGGTTATCGAACACTTAACGGGTCCCCTGGGGAAGATGGAAAAGACATAGTGTCAGAGGCAGTGGATACATTTGCCAGAGACTTGAATGCTAAGGAAATTGCAGAAGGGTTTACTGAACTTGTGCCTTTTTTTCCGTGCATAGCGCCATTGCTCTATGACGACTCAATTACGGCGATCTATACCATTGCCAGGGGAGGGCGAATAATTGGAAGGTCTCAAACCGCTCTGGCAAGGATAGATAGAGGTATTCCTGGCGACTCACCTTGTTACTCGTAAACAGTTTGTAGATGTTTCATTAGTGTGTCTGTTGCCAAGATTTAATGAGTATATAGCAAAGCACCATGAGCAATAAGCAAAGGGAAGATTTTCATATTTGCTGATTCAGTCTGTGTTTTAACATTGCTTTCGCAGGAGAGCGGGCAAGTAGCTGTCGGGCTGATGGAGCAGGTCAAGCCATTTGGCTTAATGCGTAAAAGGAGAGCGTTAAAATGACTGCTAAAGAAAATACGGAAAATGATGATGAACGCAAAACGACTCGAACTGGGCTTTTTGCCGATCCGCCGGAAATTGTCGGCCAGATTGCCGGCGACGGCAGAATCCTGTTGGCAGAGTTGAATAAGCCCGCTATCAAAGTGACGTTAACTGAACTCAAAGACGGATTGTTTGGCGGCGGCATAGCAATGGTCATGGGGAATAAAGCTGGGCAACCTGAAAAAGAACTCGGAAAGATCAATATACCAGACGACTTTACAGACTTCTTTCCCGTTGATATCAATGTGCTAAATAGTCTGATTCCAGATGACCCGGATATTCCGGGTCCAACGGAATATTACTGTCGCTTCCATATCATCGATGGGCTTGGCATTGAAGACTCCTCGCCCCCTATTACATTCTTTGTCGACAAGAATGCACCCTATTATGTAAAGAAACCCTTCAGCAGAACGCCGCCGCCTTTCGCGATTTTTTTCAATCTGAATGTGGCTGGAGGGGAGGTGATTAATGAAGCCTGGGCCACTGCCAACCCTGGGGGGCTAGTGGTTCGCGTTGCAATAAACTACCCCAACCGTCAGGCCAATGATGAAATTACTTTTTGTATCGCTAATAGATCGGGCACGACCACAACCATGCCCGTCTTTTACCGCGGTCAGGTTACAGCTTCGGCGGATCCGCTTTTTGGAGAGTTCACTATTCCCCTCGTTGAGCTGAGGAAGCTTCCAAACGGAGGCTTGTTCCATCGCTATATGTGGCATGACGCGCCGAAAAACCCATCGCAGGACTCTGTTATCGCTGGCGCCCCCACGTTGCCGATCGCATTTCTGCCTCCCCCGGTGCTTAAGCCGCTCAGAGTTCCGGCGGCCGGCCCGGGTCATACGGAGGCCATCAGTCTTGGTACCTTTTTGCCTATTGGCACAGAGATCTTTGTCGAGATCGACTATCCAGATAACGGGGATCCGAAAGACCTTATAACCGTGACAGTCAAGGGAGACAAAGAGGTAGTGCTAGGTAGTGAAGAATTAGGCACTCTTCCCGGTCCGTTCAAAATGAAACTTACCTACGACATTCTGGATGAAGTGACGCAAGGTGCTACGGGGGAGAAGACCGTAGAAATCGCTTACACGTTGAAACGTGGCGCAGATGCTGCAATCCCATATCCAGCAACGACAATATTTGTCAATTTTGTATTTCCGGGGATACCTCCTGATCTGTTGCCCGAACTGGACAACGATAATCTGCTCCCGGTCGAAGTTCGCGGACGCGCGGGTGGTGGCGACCCGAACCATCTGACAACGCTGGACATTAATCAGCCAATACGCTTCACCGCTACAAGGTGGGCAGGTGCGCCGAATCTAATAATGGATGCACTAATCACTTTCTACTGGGACGACAAGCCAGTAGGAACGAAGGAAATGAAAAATGCTGATGCAGCAGTCTTTATAGATGTTGAATACTCATTGATCTCGCCTACGGTGGGAAGCACCGAGTCTTATTACACCATTGAATACCCTGGTAATCCCAACATCATGCGGCAGTTGCCCAGGACCGACGTACTGGTCGAGACATTCGAGATCGCTCTGGATCCGCATAAAGGTCCATTTATTGTGCTGGGTGCCAAGCGGTATATCACCTGCAAAACAATGGTGCCTCGAACTGAAGACGCAGGGGTTACGACTGTACCTCCGCTCAAAGTGTCGGCGCCTGGCGGCCATCGCGATCTTCCGCCAGGAAGACAGGTCACCATGAGAATGCTGGGCTGGAAAGAGGAAACGGCCGCAACCCCGATCACCGGCGCGACTTTCACCGACGCTAAAAACATGCCAGTAGGAGGAGCCGATCTTGACTTCGATTTGCCTTACAGCCTTTTCAAGCTGATTCAGCAGGAGACACCAGAAGGTTCTCCAGTCACCTTCTATTTTGCGCAGATTTGGTACGAGATAGTGCTGGGTGGAACAACGTTCACATCACCTGAAGAGATGCATCCTGTAAGGGTGCGTAATAGCAGTCTTGAGTACTGTGACGACTTGGGGGCGGGCAGTGACGGTTAATTAGCGGTTGGGCACCCAATCAATATGACTGACAAGGTTTATGTTGGTTGGGTGTGATTTTGCCTACGGATTTTTGCGATGAAGGCCACCAGAGATGAGTGTTCTGGAGACTTGTCCGTCGATATATGAAGATTAGTCCTACAGAGAAGTAACGGTTTCGCCTGTAGTCTTCGGCGCGCTTTCCATATTTATTGTCCGACGCTGGATTCGAGCTATTTCTTCTTTGGCGCTGGATATTACTAAGGGCTACTCGCATGCGTACCACGCCATCTTTCAAATTCGACATCTTGGGTAATAAATGGGGGATTCCTTCCTTCACGCTGCTGATGTTGTCTGTCTCTGCCACTCACGCCGGTGTTCTGAATCCAGGGCAAAGCCAGACGATTGATAGCACCACTCCGTTTGAATCCTGGACGTTGAACCCAGGCTCCGAGCTGATTGCCAATGATGCACTCACTGGTGATATCGGAGCGGTAGGGGCGACGCTCGTGGTCAATGGGGGAAGCAATCAACAGATTGGTCTTGAACGACTGTCGGTCATGAACATGGTCGGGGGGACTGTTGAAAATACGTCGGGTTCCGGCGCGGCGATCCGCCTTGCCAGTAGCAGTGCGCAGATCACCAACAGCACAGTGACGAGCAATGCTACAGGCCTGTTATTGACACGTAACATTCAGGATCAATCCGGCTCCAGCGTGAAGTTGGTTAACAGCACCGTGACGGCTTCCAGTGTGGGTGCGCAGGTCAACGGTCTTGGTGTGCTCGATTTGATTGACAGTACCATCAACGCTACTGGTGCGACGTCGGACGGTGTCAGACTCCTGAATGGATCACTCTCGGCGATAAATAGCTCTATCAGCGGAGGAGACGCTGGTTTGCGCATCGGGAGCGAACCCGCTCGCGGGGAAGTTTCAACGGTAGTCCTGGATAACTCACGGATTGAAGGTCGAACTGGCCCTGCGATCTCTACCAGCTTGTTGAATTTGCAAGGCGCAAAGGCCAGCATTTATGTACTGAACGGTTCCACGTTGGTGGCAGGTAACGGCAACATATTTGAGATTAACAATGGGGCAACGGTCGGGCTCACCGTTGATCGCAGTTCACTTGTGGGTAATGTGGTGGTCGACTCCGGCAGCACAGCCAGCACCCGTTTTCAAAATGGCGCCTCACTGACCGGTAATTTGCAAAACGTCGTTCAGGTCACACTCGATACTCAAAGCATTATGACCGGTGATGTACTAGCACAAGCCGGCAGTGGTGCTGCGGTAATGATCGACAATGGCGCTGTACTCAAAGGTAATGTGAACAAGGTCCTCAGTCTTTCGCTGGATCATGGTGGCAGCATGACTGGTGATGTCATGACTGATATCGCTGGCACGGTCGTGCTGGACAATGGATCCACGCTAACTGGCCGAATTGATAATTCAACGGCTGTTCAAATCAGCAATGCTGGCCAGTGGGTGACCACAGGTAACAGCTCGGTGCAAAACCTGGCGCTTGAAGCCGGCGTTGTTCGCCTGGGGGATAAAGATGCTTTCCACCAACTTGATGTGGAGAATCTGTCGGGCAAGGGCATCTTCATCATGCACGCCGACGTGGATATCGACCGTACCGATTTCCTGAATGTCACGAAGAGTGCCAGTGGTGAGCACACCCTTCAGGTGACGGCGAGTGGCACCAATCCGGCGAGTCCCGATGTGGTGAAGATCGGTAACATCGCTGGCGGCGATGCGAGCTTTGCCTTGAGTGGTCTGGTCGATGCAGGCTCACGCACTTATGGCTTGTTGAGGGAGGGTGAGGGATTGTTCCTTCAACCCAATCAGACTGTCAGTACGTCCACCAATGCGGTGCTGGCTATTGCAGGCAGCGCGCCGAGCATCTTGTATGGGGAAATGACCACACTCAACAGTCGCCTGGGTGATCGCCGTCTTGGTAGTGGTGGTGAAGATACATCGACCATGGCACGAAGCGATGCCTCGGTGAAAAACCTGAGCAACAGCGTATGGATGCGTACCTACGGCAACCAGTACAACGTTGCCAACGCCTACGGTGGCGGTTACACCCAGAACCAACAAGGTTTCGCGCTGGGTGCCGATACTCAAGCGCAACTCGGTGGTCAGCAATGGCTAATCGGGGCGTTCGTGGGATCGGGGCGTACCGACATAGACCTCAAAAACGGTTCCACGGCAACGGTGGACAGCCTCAATGCGGGTATCTATGGCACGTTGCTCGACATAGCCAGTGGCATGTATGTGGACGTGGTGGGCAAGGTCAACCAGTTTGACAACAAGGCCAAGGTCACGATGAGTGACGGCACCCGCAGCAAAGGTAACTATAAAAATCTGGGAGTCAGTGCAACGGTGGAAGTGGGCAAACACATTCGTTTTGATAACGGTAACTTTATTGAACCGTTTGCTCAGGTGGGTCTTGCGGCAGTCGAGGGCAAACAATACCGGATGGATAATGACCTGGAGGTTGATGCGGATGCGGCGCGCTCACTGTTGGGTAAAGTGGGGATGACCGTGGGCCGTGAGATCGCTCTGGATAACGGCAGCAAGCTACAACCAAGAGTGCGAATGGCAATAGGACACGAATTTGTAAAAAGTAATGATGTGCAGGTTAATGATGATGACTTTAACAGTGACCCTTCCAGTACCAGCCTTGAATATACAGTGGGAATGAACTGGATCCCGGCGCAGAAAAACTGGCAGGTCTATGGCGAATTGGGGGGTAGTAAAGGTAATACTATCGATCAGAACTGGAGCGGTAGTGTGGGCTTAAGCTATAACTTTTAATCGCGGCTTTCAGCTGCCGAAACTAAAACACCCCGACTAATCTCAGGGTGGTTTTTTGTGGTGCGCCCAGCATGGGCGCAATCTTGTTGGTGAAAGTCCCGCCGTGAGCAGACCGAAGCGAACGAAGTGAAGCGCAACTGCATGAGGGTGACCGAGTGTGGGGAGCAAGCGTGAATCGAAGCCGTGATGGGACTGGTGCGGCTCTAATAACCTCAATCTCTCGAACCGCCCGGTGCGGACCCGCATGCCAGGGGAGCGGCCTATGAAGGCCGCCCCTATGCCGATTGTTGTGGTGAGTCATGGAAGCAACATGTCGAAGCTGCCATCAACCTCTAGTTTTGTATCGTGATTGTCATCCTCGACTGTGACGTCGAACGTAGCGGCCACGGAGGTGGGCTCGCTAGATTCGAAGAGCGTGATAGAACCTGAAATCCCTACATAGACGACGTTGTTTTCGCTACGGGCATCGATGTACTCGAAATGCACCTGAAAGTTAGTATCGGCCAATGAGTAAGTTTTGTATTCCAAAGCTTTCGGAAGAACTATCCGAATTTCCCTATAACTTAAATCCACTTCGCGCTGAGTGGCTGAAAAAACAAGATGTTTATCAAATGGTGGTGGGAAGTCAGCGTCCTTTACTTCCCTTTGATTAGCTTCGAAGAAGGCTTCATTAATGGTGCCGATAAAATACGGTGCCACGGGCTTTAGTTGGGCATTTGTTCTCATAATATAATCCTCTATGCAAGTGTGAGGTATCCAAAGGCCTGATCGGGACCCTGCTTATGGATAAGCTATCAGAGCTGATTACATTGTGGCTGTAAACTGTCATACCTGATAGTTTACAGCCACCTTGAAGTGTGATCCTTTTACGCTATTTTGATGGGGTGTTAACAAACAGCTTGCCGACCCGATTTCATATGGCAGAGAGTTCGGTGATCAGTGCCCCAGCCCATGTCGACCCTAATAACAGCCAGTTGAGCGAGACCGATGCCCTGTTGAGCGTGAGCATGCAGATAATCGCGGGCTTTTTGCGCTACCCGCGGCAGATGTGAGTCTACGCCATACCGGGCGCGCCAGTGCAGATGACAGGTCAGGCGTTTGAGCAGATCGTCGAGCGCAGTTTGGCGGATGATCTTTAGGACCGCTACAGGTTAACTTCGCAGAAGGGGGGGATGTCTAGAAGGCCTGTGCCAGGCGTAGAGGACATTGTCGCAAAGGAGCGAGTGCACGTTATTAGGCCTCGACGACCTGTGAGGCCTGATAACAAGGTCTTGCCCCTAGTTGATAGGGGCTTCGGGTTCAACGGATGACAACATCAAATCCCGAGACATCAAATTCGCCCTTCAGATCAAACCGTACGGCCGGTTGTCCTGCACGTTGAATCGTGCAGTCGATCATCTTGCCTTGGAGAGAGCCTGACTGAATGTCGAATTCGAGTTTCACTTTACCTGCGATGGCGTTGTAACTTTCCGCAATGCCGCCGCCTTCACTGGTTCGGATTAATCGTGTGTATGACAGCCGAACTTTGGCGGTGTCACCACCCAGGTCATATTCGCCTCCAGACAAGTGTTCATCGAACGTCAGGGCCATCAGCGTTCTGACCTTATTCTCTTCTGCAGTACTTCCATTCAGAATCCATCGGTTTGGGTAGATCTCTTCACCTGGAGCGTCGAGCCACAGTCTCACTGTTATGGCTTTAAAGTGGGTGAATTCACTGTTGGTTAGCGTTGCGGAAAACGTGCCGGTGGTTTCTTTCGGTTGATTGTTCGGAGGCAGGGTAAGCTTTTTCATGATCGATCCTTCGGTGACATCGAGAGGGCCGGCAATAGCGTGTCGGCGACATGTCGGATCATTTATCACGGGGAATGCAAAATCTACTGTCATAAATGACAGGTATAAAGGCCCGATTTGTTATCGCGAGTCAGAAAATCAGCCGAAAAGCCCCGCCGCAATATTGATCGAAAACCCCAGAATCGCCGTATTGAACACAAACCCGATCAACGACTGCGCCAGTACGATCTTGCGCAGATCCCGCGTCGCCACGCCGACGTCGGCCGTTTGTACCGCCACACCGATGGTGAATGAGAAATACAAAAAGTCCCAGTAATTAGGCGTTGTCAGCCCCTCGGCAAATCGCAGCGCCGGTTCCTTGCCGTTCCAGGTGTAATACAACCTTGCGTAGTGCACGCTGAAAATCACCCCGATCAGCAGCCATGAACCGATTACCGTCAATGCCGTGAAACCGTAGCGCAGCAGTTTGCGGGTGGTTTCCAGGTCCCGGCTGCCGGCGAGTTCGAAGGTGATGGTGGCGAGGCTGGCCAGCGCCGCTATGCTCACCAGCAGCAACACCAGACCGGCGTTTTCGTCCTCGACCTCGGCAATGCGTTTAACGTCCGGGGCCTTGGCCCGCATGGTGAGCCAGAGCATCAGCACCAGATAGGTCCAGACCCCGGCGTTCCAGCCGATGAGGATTTTGCTGATGATTGAGTCTGCGGGGGCCAGAATGCCGACCGCGACGCCGAGTGTGGCAGCGGCGGACAGGCGTGGGTGGGTGCGGGCGAGTAGGGGCATGAGAACTCGATTGGCCTGAGTGTCTAAACACCTTAGCCCAGGTTGTGACCACAACGATAATCCCTTGTAGGAGCGAGGCTTGCCCGCGAAGGCGGTGTGTCAGTCGACATTAATGTTGAATGTGACGGCCTCTTCGCGGGCAAGCCTCGCTCCTACAGGAGATGTGCTGTGGGTTAGATGTTTTTGTGGCGCTTGCTCACCAGTTTCATCACCACCACAAAAAACACCGGTACAAACACCACTGCCAGGGTCGCGGTGATCATTCCGCCGATCACCCCGGTGCCGATGGCTTGCTGGCTCGCCGAACTGGCCCCGGTGGCGATTGCCAGCGGTACCACGCCAAGGATGAACGCCAGCGACGTCATGACAATCGGTCGCAGGCGCAGGCGCGCGGCTTGCAGGGTGGCGTCGATCAGGTCGTGGCCTTCGTCGTACAGGCTTTTGGCGAATTCGATGATCAGGATCGCGTTCTTCGCCGACAGGCCAATGATGGTGATCAGCCCGACCTTGAAGAACACGTCGTTGGGCATCCCGCGCAACGTCACCGCCAAGACCGCGCCGAGTACACCCAGCGGCACCACCAGCAGCACCGACGTCGGAATCGACCAACTCTCATACAGCGCCGCCAGACACAGGAACACGATCAGCAGCGACAGCCCGAGCAGAATCGGTGCCTGGCTGCCGGACAAGCGCTCCTGCAACGACAGCCCGGTCCATTCCTGACCCAACCCCGCCGGGCCCTGCGCCACCAGCCGTTCGATTTCCGCCATGGCTTCGCCGGTGCTGTAGCCGGGCGCCGGTTCGCCGGAAATGCTGATGGCCGGGTAGCCGTTGTAACGGGTTAATTGCGCCGGGCCCTGGGTCCAGTTGGCCCGAACGAAAGCCGACAACGGCACCATGTTCTCGGCGTTGTTGCGTACGTGAATTTTCAGCAGGTCGTCGACCTGACTGCGCTGATCGCCTTCAGCCTGGACCACCACCCGTTGCATCCGCCCCTGATTGGGGAAGTCGTTGATGTAGGCCGAACCTACGGCGGTGGACAGCACGTTGCCGATGTCGGCAAACGAAATGCCCAAGGCGTTGGCTTGCTTGCGGTCGACTTCCAGTTGCACCTGCGGCGCTTCGGCGAGGGCGCTTTCGCGCACGTTCATCAGGATCGGGCTTTTTTCGGCGGCGGCCAGCAATTGGCTGCGCGCCAGCATCAGCGTGGCATGGCCGAGGCCGCCACGGTCTTGCAGGCGGAACTCGAAACCGCTGGAAGTGCCGAGGCCATCGACCGGCGGCGGCAGGACCGCAAAGGCCATGGCATCCTTGATCTGACTGAGCGCGATGTTGGCGCGGTCGGCAATCGAACTCGCCGAGTCGTCGCTGCCCCGATCCGACCAATCCTTGAGCGTGGTGAACGCCAGCGCGGCGTTCTGCCCGCTGCCGGAGAAGCTGAAACCGAGAATCACCGTGCTGTCGCCGACACCCGGTTCGGTGGCGTTGTGCGCTTCGATCTGCTCGACCACCTGCACCGTGCGGTTCTTGCTCGCGCCCGGCGGCAGTTGAATGTCGGTGATGGTGTAACCCTGGTCTTCCACCGGCAGGAACGAGGAGGGCAGGCGACTGAAGCACAACCCCAGACCGATCAGCAGCACGCCGTAGATCAACAGGTAACGCCCGGTGCGTTTCAACGCATACGCGACCCAGTCCTGATAGCGCTCGGTCAGTTGCTCGAAGCGCCGGTTGAACCAGCCGAAGAAGCCGCCCTTGGTGTGATGTTCGCCCTGGGCAATCGGCTTGAGCAGCGTCGCGCACAGCGCCGGGGTCAAGGTCAGGGCGAGGAACGCCGAGAACAGGATCGACGTGGCCATCGACAGCGAGAACTGCCGGTAAATCACCCCGACCGAGCCCTGCATGAACGCCATCGGAATGAACACCGCCACCAGCACCAGGGTGATGCCGATGATCGCCCCAGTGATCTGCTTCATCGCCTTGCGCGTCGCGTCCTTGGGCGACAGGCCTTCGGTGGCCATGATCCGCTCGACGTTCTCCACCACCACAATCGCGTCGTCCACCAGAATGCCGATGGCCAGCACCATGCCGAACATGGTCAGCACGTTGATCGAGAAGCCCAGCGCGAGCATGGTCGCGAAAGTGCCCATCAGTGCCACCGGCACCACCAGCGTTGGAATCAGCGTGTAGCGGATGTTTTGCAGGAACAGGAACATCACCGCAAACACCAGTACCATCGCCTCGACGAGGGTGTAGACCACTTTGGTGATCGAGACTTTGACGAAGGGCGAGGTGTCGTACGGAATCTTGTATTCGACGCCGGCCGGGAAGTAGCGCGCCAGTTCATCCATCTTCGCCCGCACCAGCGTCGCGGTGCTCAGGGCATTGGCGCCTGGCGACAGTTGCACGCTGACGGCGGTCGACGGTTTGCCGTTCAGCCGCGTGGAGAATTGATATTCCTGACTGCCGATCTCGACCCGCGCCACATCGCCGATGCGCACGGTGGAACCGTCAGGACTGGCCTTGAGCACGATGTCGGCGAACTCTTGCGGCGTCGACAGCTGGCCTTTGACCAGAATGGTCGCGGTGATTTCCTGCGTGGTGCGGGTTGGCAAGTCGCCGATGCTGCCCGCGGAAACCTGAGCATTTTGCGCAACGATGGCGGCATTGACATCGGCCGGGGTCAAGTTGAAGCCAATCAGTTTCTGCGGATCGATCCAGATCCGCATCGCCCGTTCGGCACCATACAACTGGGCCTTGCCGACGCCGTCCAGTCGCTTGATCTCGTTCATCACGTTGCGCGCGAGGTAATCGCTGAGCGCCACATCGTCGAGCTTGCCGTCGCTGGAGGTGAGGGTGATCAGCAACAGAAAACCGGCGGAGACCTTCTCCACTTGCAAACCCTGCTGGGTGACGGCTTGCGGTAAACGTGACTCCACCACTTTGAGGCGGTTTTGCACGTCGACTTGCGCCATTTCCGGGTCTGTGCCCGGCTGGAACGTCGCGGTGATGGTGGCGCTGCCGAGGCTGCTCTGGGATTCGAAATACAACAGATGATCAGCGCCGTTGAGCTCTTCCTCGATCAGGCTGACCACGCTTTCGTCCACGGTCTGTGCCGAAGCGCCCGGGTAGGTGGCGTAGATTTCGACTTTCGGCGGCGCAACGTTCGGGTACTGCGCCACCGGCAACTGCACAATGGCCAACGCACCGGCCAGCAGGATGAACAAGGCGATCACCCAGGCGAATACCGGGCGGTCGATAAAGAACTGCGGCATAAAAAAGCGTCCTGCTTACTGACCAGAAACCTGGGCAAGTGGAAGAGGGGTGTTGTCGATCTGGACTTTTTCACCGGGGCGCGCGTGTTGCAGGCCCTCAGTGACGATGCGGTCGCCGGGCTTGAGGCCGCTGGTGACGATCCAGCGATCGTTCTGCACCGCGCCCAGTTCGACCGGTTGCTGGCCGACTCGCTGGTCGGCGTCAAGCAGCAGCACTTGGGCAATGCCGGCGCTGTCACGCTGGATGGCCCGTTGCGGCACGCTGATGCCTTGCTGATTGAACGCTTGCTCCAGACGCACGCGAACGAAGCTGCCCGGCAGCAAGTCGAGGTCCGGGTTGGGGAATTCGCTGCGCAGAATGATCTGACCGGTGCCCGGGTCGACGGTGATGTCGGTGAACAACAACTTGCCCGGTAGCGGGTAGAGGCTGCCGTCGTCCTGAATCAATGTGGCTTTGGCCTGACCTTGGCCCACTTCCTTTAACTGGCCGGAACGGAACGCGCGGCGCAGGTCGTTGAGTTCACGGGTCGATTGCGTCAGGTCAGCGTGGATCGGGTTCAACTGCTGAATCAATGCCAAAGGGGTGGTTTCGTTCTGCCCGACCAGCGCGCCTTCGGTCACCAGTGCGCGGCCGATGCGTCCGGAAATCGGCGCCGTGACAGTGGCATAACCCAGGTTCAGTTTCGCTCGCTCCACGGCGGCTTTGTTGGCAGCGACATCGGCGGCGGTCTGCCGGGCATTGGCCCGGGCGTTGTCATAATCCTGGCCGCTGATGGCGTTGCCTTCGATCAACTGGGCGTAACGCTGCTCTTGCAGTCTGGCCTGGAACGCATTGGCCTCGGCCTTGCGCAATGCGGCTTCGGCGCTGTCCAGGTCGGCTTTGAACGGCGCCGGGTCGATACGGAAGAGAACGTCGCCTTTTTTTACGTCGCTGCCTTCACGAAAGGCCTGCTGCAACACCACGCCGGCCACACGGGCGCGCACTTCGGCGATCCGTGGCGCGACAATCCGCCCGCTCAGTTCGCTGCTGATCGATAGGGGGCGGGCTTGTATGGTTTCGATCCGCACGGTGGCCAGCGGTGCCTGTTCTTCGGCGGTCGAGGACTGGTCACAAGCGCTCAGCGTCAACGCCAGTGCAATCAGGCTGAGCGTGGCAAGCAGGTTCTTTGACATGTGAATACCCCAATAATGACCTCCCGCATCCTACGGGGAGCCGATCAAGGTAGCGGTGAAGCTTTGTAGGCGCTGTGTGAAATTGTGTAAGGGTTTTGCTCATGGGCGTGTGAGGGCGTATATCCTTGGCGACCGCTTCGCGCTCGATCGCGGGCAAGCCTCGCTCCTACAGGATTTGTGCCGGACGCCAATCCGCGACCAACCGGAGCCCTGCAGGAGCGAGGCTTGCCCGCGAAGAGGCCCTTATGGTCACCCCTGCACTTTCTGGAAACACCCATGCCCAACATCCTCCTGGTCGAAGACGACTCCGCACTCTCCGAACTGATTGCCAGCTACCTGGAACGCAACGGCTATTGCGTCAGCGTGATCAGCCGTGGCGATCATGTGCGCGAACGGGCGCGGCTCAATCCTCCGGACCTGGTGATTCTCGATCTGATGCTGCCGGGGCTCGACGGTTTGCAGGTCTGCCGCTTGCTGCGAGCCGATTCGGCGACTTTGCCGATCCTGATGCTCACCGCCCGCGACGACAGCCACGATCAAGTGTTGGGCCTGGAAATGGGGGCCGACGACTACGTCACCAAACCTTGCGAACCACGCGTCTTGCTGGCCCGGGTGCGCACCTTGTTGCGCCGCAGCAGCCTCAGCGAACCGATGACCGCCAACGATCGCATTCTCATGGGCAACCTGTGCATCGACCTGTCCGAGCGCACCGTGACCTGGCGCGAGCAACTGGTCGAGCTGTCCAGTGGTGAATACAACCTGCTGGTGGTGCTGGCCCGGCATGCCGGCGAAGTACTGAGCCGCGACCAGATTCTGCAACGCTTGCGCGGTATCGAATTCAACGGCACCGACCGTTCGGTGGACGTGGCCATCTCCAAGCTGCGGCGCAAGTTCGACGACCACGCCGGCGAGGCGCGCAAGATCAAGACTGTGTGGGGCAAGGGTTACTTGTTCAGCCGCTCCGAGTGGGAATGCTGAGTCGATGTTCAGAATCCTGTTTCGCCTCTATCTGGTGACTATCGTCTCGTTCAGCGCAGCGATCTACCTGGTGCCGGACCTGGTGATCCAGGTTTTCCATGAGCGCTTCGTGACCTATAACCTTGATTATTCCCGAGGTTTGCAAACGCTGATTGCCAAGCAGTTTCGCGCCGTGCCTTCAGAGCAGTGGCCAGCGCTGGCAACTGAGATGGACAAGGAATTTCAGCCGCTGCACATCGTGCTGACCCGCAACGACGACGCCGAATTCACCCTCGATGAACGTGAACGCTTGCGGCGCGGTGAGAACGTGGTGCGCATCGGTGATTGGGGCTGGCGTACCCTGGCGGTGGCACCGCTGAACGAGCAGATGGTGGTGAAAATGGTCGTGCCGCCGGACCCGACGGACGTCAGTTGGCTGTACTGGAGCATCAACGTGCTGATCGGCGCGACCATGCTCGCCTGTCTGTTGCTGTGGTTGCGCCCGCACTGGCGCGACCTGGAACGCCTCAAAGGTACCGCCGAACGCTTCGGCAAGGGCCACCTGAGCGAGCGCACACAGATTTCCCCCAGCTCCAACATCGGCAGCCTGGCCAACGTGTTCGACACCATGGCCGGCGATATCGAAAACCTGCTCAATCAGCAGCGCGATCTGCTCAATGCTGTGTCCCACGAACTGCGCACGCCGCTGACGCGGCTGGATTTCGGCCTGGCCCTGGCGCTGTCCGACGACTTGCCGGCCACCAGCCGCGAACGTCTGCAAGGCTTGGTCGCGCACATTCGCGAACTGGATGAACTGGTGCTGGAATTGCTGTCTTACAGCCGCTTGCAAAACCCGGGGCGGCTGCCGGAACAGGTCGATGTGTCGCTGGATGAGTTCATCGACAGCATTTTGGGCAGCGTCGATGAAGAGCTTGAGTCACCGCAAATCGTCATCGATGTACTGCTCAACGGCCAGCTCGAACGCTTCTCGCTGGACCCGCGACTGACCGCCCGGGCGATTCAGAACCTGCTGCGCAATGCGATGCGCTATTGCGAAAAACGGATTCAGATCGGTGTGCAGGTGTGCCCCAAGGGCTGTGAGATCTGGGTGGATGACGATGGCATCGGCATTCCGGAAGAAGAGCGGGAGCGGATTTTCGAGCCGTTTTACCGCCTGGACCGCAGCCGGGATCGCGCCACTGGCGGGTTTGGTCTGGGCTTGGCAATCAGTCGCCGGGCGCTGGAAGCCCAGGGCGGCACACTCACCGCGCAGGCTTCGCCGTTGGGGGGAGCGCGGTTTCGACTTTGGTTGCCGACCCCTACTTGAATCTTTCACCGTACCTGTGGCGAGGGAGCTTGCTCCCGCTGGGGCGCGAAGCGCCCCCAATACCTACAAATACATTTCTCCAAAGAGACTTCATTCGAAGATTTTGCGACTGCTTCGCAGCCGAGCGGGAGCAAGCTCCCTCGCCACAAGGAGTCATTTGCCATGGGGGTTGTGCATGATCGTTCAACCAAGTATTTCGGTTGATGGAATCAACCCGACCCCAGCCACCTGCATCCGGTCAATCGCTGCCGCCAGCGATCCATCCAGATCAATCGCCCGACATGCATCCATCACCACAAACGCATTGAACCCCGCCGCCCGCGCGTCCAGCGCAGAAAACATCACGCAGAAATCCAGCGCCAACCCGACCATGTAAACCGTGTCGATGCCGCGTTCTTTAAGGTATCCGGCCAAGCCTGTGGTCGTGGTTCGATCCGCTTCCAGAAACGCCGAATAGCTGTCGATGCCCGGATTGCAGCCCTTACGGATGATCAGTTGGGCGTGGGGCAGGTCCAGTTCCGCGTGGAACTCGGCGCCGGGTGTGGCCCGTACGCAATGCTCAGGCCAGAGCGTTTGCTCGCCATAAGGCAACTGAATCACGTCGTAAGGTTTGCGCCCCGGGTGGCTGGAAGCGAATGAGGCATGGCCGGGCGGATGCCAGTCCTGGGCGATGATGACCTGTTTGAATTGGCGACCCAGACGATTAATCAGGGGCACAATCAGGTCACCCTCCGGCACCGGCAGTTGACCGCCGGGAATGAAGTCGTTCTGTACGTCGATAACCAGCAAGGCTGCACGTGAAGAGATTGGCATGGGTGGGGTTCCTCCTTGGAAAGTCAGGTGCAAGCATAGTGATAACTTTGCTGGTGCGCTAAGGCGGGTTCATGAAATGGCTGCGTTTGTGGCGGTGAAGGTCAGTTGGATCGGTGGTGTGGCCTTCGCGGGCAAGTCTCGCTCCTACAGGGGAATGGTGTTGGATGCATAACACCCGTAGGAGCGAGGCTTGCCCGCGAAGAGGCCCGTCCAGACACCACAAAACCCGGAGCAGTCCCGCATTTGGCCGAACCGCTGCCTTACTGCCGGCACGGATGCCTTGTTATAGTTCGGGCCTCATATTCTGCCCGGTAAAGGATCACTGCCATGTCTCAATACACCGCCTTCAGCGTCGAATTGGCCGATAACATCGCCCATGTGCAGATCAACCGCCCGGAAAAGATCAATTCGATGAACGCCGCGTTCTGGAGCGAGATCATCGATATTTTCCAGTGGATCGACGATACCGATGAAGTCCGGGTGGTGGTGCTCAGTGGTGCCGGCAAGCATTTTTCTTCGGGCATCGACCTGATGATGCTGGCCGGTGTGGCCAATGAACTGGGCAAGGATGTCGGCCGCAATGCGCGCCTGCTACGGCGCAAGATCCTCGCCCTGCAAGCCTCGTTCAATGCCGTCGACAATTGCCGCAAACCGGTGCTGGCGGCGATTCAGGGTTATTGCCTGGGCGGCGCCATCGACCTGATCTCGGCCTGCGACATGCGTTACGCCGCCGAGGACGCGCAATTTTCCATCAAGGAAATCGACATCGGCATGGCAGCCGATGTGGGCACTTTGCAACGCTTGCCACGGATAATCGGTGACGGCATGCTGCGTGAACTGGCTTACACTGGTCGCACCTTTGGCGCCTTTGATGCGCGCAACATCGGCCTGGTCAATCGCGTCTACAGCGATGCCGCCAGCCTGCTGGAAGGCGTGATGGGCATTGCCCGCGAGATCGCCGGCAAGTCGCCGATTGCTATCACCGGCACCAAAGAGATGATCAGCTACATGCGTGACCATCGCATCGACGACGGCCTCGAATACGTCGCCACCTGGAACGCCGCCATGCTGCAATCCACCGATCTGCGCGTGGCCATGGCCGCCCATATGAGCAAACAGAAACCCGAATTTCTGGATTGATTAACCATGACTTCACGCTGGACCACCGCAGTACTGGACACCGATCAACCCGGCGGCTGGGCCGTGGCGCGCAGCCCCGAAGGCTTTTTGTTCGATGACAATGGCGCACTGTTTCCACGCGAATGGCTCAAACGTCAGGACCTGTCGATTCTCGCCGAGCATGGCATCGGTCACCTGGATGGCGAACCGGTCTATTTGCTGGAGCTGCGCAGTCACAGCGAAGTACCGGGCTGCAACTGGAAAGGCCTGCGAGCGTTCATGCTCGAGGACGATCACACCGTCTACAAGGTGCTCGGCTATGCCGCGCAAATCGGTACTTGGGCCCGTGAACATCGCTTTTGCGGCAATTGCGGGCAGGTGATGAGCCAGGTGCCGCGTGAGCGGGCGATGTACTGTGAACCGTGTGATATACGCCACTATCCGCGCATTTCACCTAGCATGATCGTGCTGGTGACCCGTGGCGACGAAGTTCTGCTAGCTCGTTCACCTCGTTTTGTCACCGGGGTCTACAGCACCTTGGCGGGCTTTGCCGAGCCGGGTGAGTCGGCCGAGGACTGCCTGATTCGCGAGGTCCGCGAAGAGGTGCAGATCGAGGTCAAGAACATCCAGTACATGGGCAGTCAATGCTGGCCGTTCCCGCATTCGATGATGCTCGGTTTTCACGCCGAGTACGCCGGCGGCGAGATTGTCTGCCAGGAAGACGAGATCGAGGACGCCCAGTGGTTCAACGTGCACGAGCTGCCGCCGTTGCCGGCGTCACGCTCGATTGCCCGTTATCTGATCGACGTCTATGTGGCGCGGCGCTTAGGCCACGCTGAACCAGTGCTGCCAGGCTAACCGGACGGTCAAGCCGAGCACCACGGTGATGAACACCGGGCGAATGAATTTCGCACCGCCGCTGATGGCGGTGCGCGCGCCGAAGAAGGCGCCGACCATCACCGACAGGCCCATGCTCAGGCCGATGATCCAGTCCACCTGCCCGGAAAAGATGAACACCGACAGCGCTGCGATGTTGCTGACGAAGTTCATGCTGCGCGCCACACCGCTGGCCTTGACCAGGTCGATGGGGTAGAGCAGCAGACTGCTGACGGTCCAGAACGCTCCCGTTCCCGGACCGGCCACGCCGTCGTAGAAGCCGAGGCTGAAGCCTTGAGTCGATTGCCACTTTTTCTTGATCGGTGCGTCGCTGTCCAGCGGCGCCTTCGGTGTGCCGCCGAACAACAGGTACAGGCCACAAGCGAAAACGATCACCGGCAGCATCTTGTTCAGCCATTCCGCCGGCAAATAATGAGCGACCACGGCGCCGGTGAGCGCGCCCACCAACGTGCCGACGATGGCGTGCGTCCATTGCCGAGGATGGAACAGCTTGCGCCGGTAGAAAGTGAAACTGGCAGTGGCGGAGCCGAAGGTCGAACTGAGCTTGTTGGTGCCCAGCACCAGATGCGGTGGCAGGCCGGCAGTCAGCAGCGCCGGAGTGGTCAACAGACCGCCACCGCCGGCGATGGCGTCGATGAAACCGGCAATGAAAGCGACGAGGGCCAGAACGGCCAGGGTGGTGAGGTCAACGCTGAGTTCGAAAGGCATGGAATGGGCTTATTCGGCAGGGCGCAGAAGAGGGCTGCGAGGAAGGCCGGTATCTTACCTATAAAGTTACCCTGTTACAGCCGATCGTTCCCACGCGCTGCGTGGGAACGCCGCCATGGACGCTCCGCGTCCGCTTCGGATGTGACGCGGAGCGTCACGGGATGCATTCCCACGCGGAGCGTGGGAACGATCATTACCGGGTGGCAGGCCCATTACCGATCTGCCACACGAACGGCGGTTCAGTCCCGTTGATCGCCCAGTCGCCGACAATCCGCGCCTTGTAGATCACCGGATTGTGCGATGACACGGTCCGCGCATTGCGCCAATGCCGGTCCAGCGATTTGCCTTCGCGCACATCCGAAGCGCCCAAGGCATTGAACAACGACGTGGTCGCACGCTGGATCAATTCCGAGACCACCACCTGAGCCTTCGCCGACTCAATCTCCGCTGCCACATTCGCCGCGCGCTCCAGCGCTTCATCCCCCGAGAACCGCGCCAGATAAGCCCGTTGCGCCGGTTGCGCAGCCTTCAAGGCACTGGCTTCGGCGGCATACACCCACGCTGCCACTTCACCGACAACCTGCTGCACTTGCGAGTCCTCGCTGACCCGTTGTGCATTGCCGTGGCTGTAGATGCGTTTACGCTCGCGCACCTGATGCGCCACATCGCGCAACGCGGCGCGGCCAATCCCGGCCAGGGTCGCCAGCAGCACCAACTGATAAAACGCCGTCTGGTATTTGAATCGGGTGGCGAAGTCGATGATGTTCTCGGCGTCCACTTCCGCCTCGACAAACCGCGAAGTGCCGCTGCCCGTGGTGCGCTGGCCGAAACCGTCCCAGTCATCGCTCTGCACAATTGCCGGTTGGCGTGTGCGGACGGCAGCGATCACATCGCCGCCGGTATCGCTGCGTTGGGCATAGACATCGATCCAGTCAGAAAAAATGCTGCCGGTGCTGTAGAACTTCTCGCCGTTGAGCCGCCACCGATCGCCGTCGGGCGAGACCTTGGTGATCACATCACCGATCGCTACGCTGCCGATTTCGGTCCAGGCGCAGCCGACGATATCTCCCTCCACGAAGCGTTTGAACCAGACATCCCGAGCCGGCCCCGGTGCCGCGTTCAAACGATCCTCGGCAAAGGCGAAATGCCCGCGCAAGGCCTGGGGTACGTTGGAATCGGCTTCGGCCAGTTCGATCAAGAGCTCGAACAGCTGCGGCAGAGACGCGCCGCCACCGCCGTATTCAACCGGCACCCGCACCGCGCCGAAGCCGGCGTCCTTGAGCCATTGAATCGGTTCGTAAGGCAGGCTGCGGGTTTGCTCGCGCTCAACGGCACTGGCGGCGATGCGCTGGAAGATCGGCCGAAAACGCAAGGCCAACGCTTCATAGTCAGTGCCGGTGGACAGCGGGTTGATTACGTGATGTTCGGTCATGGGACAGCTCCTTGGAACGGCAGTGAGTGCCATAGGGGATTGCACGGACCATGCCGAAGCTCGCAGACCCTGGTTTACTGGATGTTGTGGATTTCGGTGTGGCCTGAATTGTTGCTGTGCCAACAGTGCATCAGCAAATTGCTCCAGCACATCACATACCTGTGGCGAGGGAGCTTGCTCCCGCTGGGCTGCGCAGCGGCCCCAAAATATTTGTGAGCGCTGCGCACTCAAGCGGGAGCAAGCTCCCTCGCCACAGTGTCACCTCAAGATTCAGCGCTGGCACGGTTGCTGCTCTGGCCTCAGGACTTCCCTGAAAACCCGAGGACATGCCAATGAGTCAGCAAGCCGTCAAATTTGCCTACTGGGTGCCGAACGTCAGCGGTGGGCTGGTGGTCAGCAAGATCGAGCAGCGCACCCACTGGGGCATCGACTACAACCGCAAGCTGGCGCAACTGGCCGAAGAGGCGGGGTTCGAATATGCCCTGACCCAGATTCGTTTCACCGCCGGTTATGGTGCCGAATTCCAGCATGAATCCGTTGCCTTCAGCCATGCGCTGTTGGCCGCAACGACCCAGTTGAAAGTCATCGCGGCGATCCTGCCGGGGCCATGGCAGCCCGCGCTGGCGGCCAAGCAACTGGCAACCATTGATCAACTCACCAACGGCCGAGTGGCGGTGAACATTGTCAGCGGTTGGTTCAAGGGTGAGTTTCAGGCCATCGGTGAACATTGGTTGGAACACGACGAACGTTATCGCCGCTCCGAAGAATTTATCCGCGCATTGAAAAGCATCTGGAGCCAGGACAACTTCACCTTTCGCGGCGACTTCTACCGCTTCGACAACTACAGCCTCAAACCCAAGCCGCTGGGTCAGCCGGAAGTCTTCCAGGGCGGCAGCTCCCGTGCGGCCCGGGACATGGCGGCGCGGGTTTCGGACTGGTACTTCACCAACGGCAATACCCCCGAAGGCATCAAGGCCCAGGTCGACGACATCCGCACCAAAGCGGCCGCGAACAATCATTCGGTGAAGGTCGGGGTGAATGCCTTCGTCATTGCACGAGACACCGAAGAAGAAGCACGGGCGGTGCTGGCGCAGATCATCGATCAGGCCGATCCCGAAGCCGTGAATGCCTTTGGTGATGCGGCAAAGCAGGCGGGCAGGGCGTCGCCGGAGGGTGAGGGCAACTGGGCCAAATCGACCTTTGAGGATCTGGTGCAGTACAACGATGGCTTCAAGACCAACCTGATTGGCACTCCACAACAGATCGCCGAGCGGATCGTCGCGTTGAAAGCGGTGGGCGTGGATTTGGTGCTGGCGGGGTTTCTGCACTTTCAGGAGGAAGTGGAGTACTTCGGCAAACGGGTGTTGCCGTTGGTGCGGGAGCTGGAAGCGAAGGCGGCTGTAACGCCGCAAGCCGCGGTCGCCTGAACACCAAAAAAACTGTGGGAGCCGGGCTTGCCCGCGATGACGGTTTCACATTCAACAAATAAGTTGCCTGTGACATCGCCATCGCGGGCAAGCCCGCTCCCACATGGGATCTCGGTGAAGTTATAGGCCCAGATCGGACAAGCCCGGGTGATCATCCGGCCGGCGGCCTAGCGGCCAGTGGAACTTGCGGTCGCTTTCCTTGATCGGCATGTCGTTGATGCAGGCGTAACGGTTGAACATCAAGCCGTTCTCGTCGAACTCCCAGTTCTCGTTGCCGTAGGAGCGGAACCAGTTGCCCGAGTCGTCGTGCCATTCGTAGGCGTAACGCACCGCGATGCGGTTGTCGCCATGGACCCAGAGTTCCTTGATCAGTCGGTAGTCCAGTTCCTTGGCCCATTTACGGGTCAGAAAACTTCTTGCTTCTTCTCGGTTGTGGGCGAACTCGGCGCGGTTACGCCACTGGGTGTCCAGGGTGTAGGCCAGGGACACCCGTTCCGGGTCGCGGGAGTTCCAGCCGTCTTCGGCCAGGCGAACTTTTTCGATGGCCGATTCACGGGTAAACGGCGGCAATGGCGGACGAACTTCGGCAGTAGACATATTAAGTCTCCCTATCAAATTAACGTTCAAGCAAGTTGTCGGCTTATTAAAAGTGTTACAGGTCCAATAACTTTCGCGCCATGCATTGCGCATTATCGGCGGCACTGTGATCACCCATCACAAGCGCTACGGTAATGGCACCGTCGATCAGGATCAGCAGCTGTTTGGCCAGCGTCTCCGGGTCTGTTGCGCCATGTTCGGTGCAGAGCTCGCACACGTAGTCGAGCAGCTTCTGTTTGTGGTCTTTGGCGACCAGGCGAACCGGGTCTTGCGCGTCACCGGTTTCGCCGCTGGTGTTAATGAATGCGCAGCCGCGAAAGCCTTCGGAGGCGAACCAGGCCTTGAGCACGGTAAACAGGTTGAGCAGCCGGTCGGCCGGGCTCTCGGCCTTGCCGACTTCGCTTCGGTACCAGTGCATCCAGCGCACATCGCGGCGTTGCAAGGCCGCGACGGTGAGCTCCTCCTTGTTGGCGAAGTAGCGGTAAATACTTTTTCTGGAGACGCCGGCGGTTTTCACCAGAAGATCCATGCCCGTGGCAGCGATGCCACTTTTGTAGATCAACTTTTCGGTGACATCCAGAATGATGTCGCGTGTGTCATTGCTAGTGATTTCGTTCATGCGGCTAACAGTAGAATGATCGTTCTCCTTGGTCAAGAGATTATTTGTTGTGGTTGTGAGATTGCCTTCGCGGGCAATTGCCTTCGCGGGCAAGCCTCGCTCCTACAGGGGAATGCAATCAACCGTAGGAGCGAGGCTTGCCCGCGAAGAGGTCTTTACAGACACTAACAAGACCCAAACCGATCCATGGTGTAAGCTCTCGGGTTCTTCGGATTCGACCCTTTTGCGAGCCCTATGCCGTCGCTTTTCAAACGCTCTCTGCTGCCTAAACTGCGCAGTTTTCCGCTGACCGCCGATGCCGTCACCATCCTCTCTGGCGCCGCCGAGTTCCGTCGTTGCCTGCTGGAAAAAATCGCCCAGGCCACCCAGCGCATCTATATCGTCGCGCTGTACCTGCAACAAGATGAGGCCGGCCAGGAAATCCTCGATGCCCTGCACGCGGCCAAACTGGCGCGCCCGGAACTGGATGTGGTGGTAGTCGTGGACTGGCTGCGTGCCCAGCGCGGTTTGATCGGTGCCGGCAAGCAACCGGGCAACTCGGCCTGGTATCAGGAAACCACCCGCAGCCACGAAAGCGTTGTACCGGTGTACGGCGTGCCAGTGCAGACCCGCGAGCTGTTCGGCGTGCTGCATTTGAAGGGCTTCGTGATCGACGATTGCGTGCTCTACAGCGGCGCGAGCCTGAACAACGTTTACCTGCACAAATTCGACAAGTACCGCTTCGACCGTTATCACCTGCTGCAGAACCACGCGCTGGCCGATTCGATGCAGCACCTGATTCAGCACGGTCTGATCGCCTCCAAAGCGGTGCATCGCCTCGACCTGCCGAACCTGCCGACCACTCGCAGCCTGCGCAACGACATTGGTGACCTGCGCAGCCGTCTCAAGCACGCGACGTACGACACCACAGCGGGCAGCACGGCGAAGGGCGGTTTATCGGTCAGTCCCTTGCTCGGCGTGGGCAAGAACAATCCGTTGAGTCGGGTGATCTGTGAGCTGATCGCCAGCGCCCAGCATCAGCTGACCATCTGCACGCCGTACTTCAACCTGCCGCTGGCGGTGACCCGGGAAATCAACCGTGCCCTGGCCCGTGGCGTGAAGATCGACATCATTGTCGGCGACAAAACCGCCAACGACTTCTACATTCCGCCGAGCGAGCCGTTCAAGGTGATCGCGGCACTACCATACCTTTACGAGATCAGCCTGCGGCGCTTCGCCAAGCGTCATCAGCGCAGCATCGACAGTGGCAAGCTGAACCTGCATTTGTGGAAGGATGGCGACAACACCTATCACCTGAAGGGCATGTGGATCGATCAGCGCTATACCTTGCTGACCGGCAACAACCTCAATCCACGGGCGTTCCGTCTCGACCTGGAAAACGCGTTGCTGATCGATGATCCGAAAGGTGAATTGCTGGAGCCGCGTGGCAATGAACTGGCGGAGATTTTCCGGCACACCAGCCGCATCGAGCGGTATCAGGATCTGGAAACACTGCCGGATTATCCGACGGGAGTGGCCAAGTTTCTCAAGCGAGTTAGCCGGGTAAGGATCGAGCGGTTGTTGTATCGGATTTTGTGAGGATTAACACGGCGGGGCGGGTGTGGCGCCAGTAAGGACGCCTTCGCGGGCAAGCCTCGCTCCTACAGAGGAATGCAATCAACCGTAGGAGCGAGGCTTGCCCGCGAAGAGGCCCGCTCAAACGCTACAAAAAACTCAATTCAACCCCAACTTCCCCCGCAACATCGACAAATCCTCAGCCAACGTATTCACCGGCCCGACCAGCGCCTTGCGGTCACTGTCCTTCACCTTGTCATACGTCTCAAAGCCACCACCCGCAGTTCTGTACTTGGCCAACGTCTTGTTCACCGTGGCGAAGTTCTTGTCGACCTTGGCCATGAACGCCGCGTCCTGCTTTTCGATCTGCGGACGGAACAAGTCGACGATTTTCTTCGCGCCGTCGATGTTGCCTTGGAAATCATATAGGTCGGTGTGGCTGTAACGGTCTTCCTCTCCGGAAATCTTGGTGGCGGCCACTTCTTCAAGCAATGCTGCAGCACCGCCGACGACTTTTTCCGGAGGGAAGGTCAGGCCGGCGACGCGGGTTTGCAGGTCTTTCACGTCTTTATTCAAGCCGTCGGCCAACTCGTCCAGGCCCTGGGTGCTGTTCTCCGAGAACAGCGAATATTCGAGGCGGTGGAAACCTGTGAAGTCTTCAGCCTTCACACCTTTTTCGTGGTCGTCGACCCGGGAGTCGATGGACGCATCGAGGTCACTGAACAACTCGGCAATCGGCTCGATGGATTCGTAATAAACCCGGGTCGGCGCATAGAGTTTTTTCGCGCTGGCCAGGTCGCCTTTTTTCACCGCGTCGGTGAATTGCTGGGTGTGGCTGGCCAGTTCATCCAGTTGTTCGGTGACGTAGATCTTGTAGTCCGAGATTGGCCCCACCAACTCCAGCGGCGCCGTTGCCGCGAAAGCCGAAAGCGGGGTGCTGAGCAAACCAAGGGTCAGCAGTAACGTGAGGGGCGACTTTTTCATGGGGCGGTTCCGTAAGGGCCTATGCAGTGGTTTTTTGCTGTGTCGCATTCAGAAGCGAACGACCGATGAAATCCTTATCGTCGGTCACGCCGGGCAAGGTGAAGAAGTACCCGCCGCCGACTGGCTTGAGGTATTCCTCCAACGGCTCGCCGTTGAGTCGTGTTTGCACGGTGATGAAGCCTTTTTGCAGGTCTGCCTGGTAGCAGATGAACAGCAAGCCCATGTCCAGCTGACCGTTCTTGTTCACGCCGTTGGAGTAGTTGAACGGCCGGCGCAGGATCAGGTTGGCCTGGGTCGCGGCGGTGCGCGGGTTGGCCAGGCGGATGTGGGCGTCGAGCTTGGTCAGCTTGCCTTGCGGGTCTTTGGCGTAGTCCGGGACCTGGGTTTCGTGTTCGCCATCCATCGGTGCGCCGGTGCTCTTGACCCGGCCGAGGATGCTTTGCTGTTCTTGCAGCGGCGTGCGGTCCCAGCGTTCGACGAAGTTGCGGATGATCCGCACCGCCTGATAGCTGCCATTGACTGCCCAGGCCGGTTCGTCGCTGCCGGGCTGGACCCAGACGATGCTGTCCATGGCTTTGGCGTCGTTGGAATCCGGGTTGGCCGAGCCGTCGCGAAATCCCAGAAAGTTGCGCGCGCTTTGCGCCGGCACACCGGGTTTCGCCGGGGCTTGCGGCGGCACGCTGCCTTCCTGTTTCCAGCGCACCAGCAACAGGTCCGGCAGGTTTTTCACGATGTCGCGCAGGGCGTGGATATTCGTGTCGGTGGTGTTGGAGCAGAACTGCAGGCTCAGGTCGCCGTGGCAGTAGTCGGCTTCCAGTGCATCGTTGGGGAAACCGACCATGCGGCTCAGCCGCTTGGGCTTGGCGCCGGCCAGACCGAAGCGTTCGTCGAACAGCGACTCGCCTACCGAGACGGTGATGGTCAGGTTGTCTGGCGTCACCACCGGGCCAAGAATCCCTGAATCCAGTGGCGGCAGTTTCGGATCGACCTGGGCCACCGGGCCGCCCTGCATCAGGAACGCGATGCGCTCGTTGAGCGTGCGAAACAACCGCTCCAGATCTTCGCGGTCGCTGGCCAGTACGTCGAACGACACCAGCATGCCCGATGCCGGACGTGGGGTGACAATGCCAGTCTGGTGCTTGCCGTGGAACGCGTGGCGGTCCTCGGTTTTGTCGCTGCTCGGCGCTTCGGTGACTTGCGCGGGGCTGGCGGCCATGGCCGGGCAGCTCAGGGCCGAACCGGCTAATGCCACACCGGCGGCGCCCATGCCCATCAAGACGCGACGGCGTTGTGCTGAAAACTGTTCTGAGTCGTTCATGTGAAAGTGGTCTTCTGCTTACAGGCCGGAAAGGCCAAGGGCGGGATCGATTCCATCGAGTGCATCGGCCAGAACCTTGGCCTTGTCGGCGATGTGCTTGCGTTGCTCGGCGCTGACGGTGTCGTAGCTGGCGTAGCCATCCTTGACCTTGAAGCCGTTGAGTTCGGCGTCGAAGGCGGTAATCGCACTGTCGATTGTCGGCAGCAATTGGGCAGCGGATTTGCTCAGCAATGGCCGTAACAGGTCGACGACTTTGCGGGTCGCATCGAGGTTGGCGGCAAAACCGATCAGGTCGGTGTGGCTGTAGCGTTCTTCTTCACCGCTGCTGGCCCGGACATCGGCGAGGCTGTTGAGGTTGCGCACCAGAATGCCCACCCATTGTTCCGGCGGCAGCGACTGGGCCAGCAGTTGCTGTTTGAGCGTGATGACGTCGGTGATCAGGCGCTGGGCAACGGGCGTCAGGCCATCGAGGTTGCGTTGCTGGAACAGTGCGTACTCAAGACGGTGGAAGCCAACGAAACCCGGATCCTGCTCGCGCTTGTCGAAGTAATCGGCGCGGGCGTTGATCGCATCGTCCAGTTCCGCCAGGCGCTGGGCCGCTGGAGCCAAGCGTTGATAGGCCGCGCGCGCCGGCACATACAAGGCTTGCGCCTGGCTCAGGTCGCCGGCGTCGATCGCTTGCTCAAGGGCAGTGACGGCTTTGATCAGCGCCGTGCTCTGGCTGTTCAGGTAGACGCGGAACTCCGAGAGCGGCCCAATGAACGCCACCATCGATGGGCGCGCTTTCGCAGCCGCATCGGAGGCGGCGGTCGGGGTGACATGCAGCGTGCCGCGTGGATTGCTCAGCAGGCCACAAGTGATTGCATAGTCGCCGGGCAGCAGGTTGGCATTGATCACCTGGCTCAGGCCGGGGGCGATGTTCTCGCGTTCTTCGACCACCAGCACCCCGTCGAGGATTTCCCATTCGACGGCACGGTCCGAGCGGTTGACGATGCGAAAACTGGCGCGACCAGCCGGGACCGTCAGCGCATTCGGCTCGCAGCTGTGCGGGTGAATGGTCACGACTACTTCGTCATGGTTGGTCTGGCGCTTGACCGCGGCCATTTTCGAGGCGTAGTAGAACAGGCCGCCGGCAGCGATCATTACGATCACCGAACCGGCCACCGCCCAGCGCAAGGCGCGGGGAGGGGAAGCCTGGGGAGGGGTTCGATTTGGCATGGGTGCCCTTACTGACTGGAAACGGAAGAGGGTGTTTGAGCGGGGGCGGCAGCCGGCAAAAAAAACATCAGCAGCGCCACCAACAGATAAATCAGATACGCCCCGAGGGTGCTGACGGTTGGCGCGTCCTGATAACCGAACATGCCAGCCAGCACCGAGCCCAGCGGGCTGTCCATTGGCAGCGTGGTGCTGAAGTCGAAGAGCACTGTTTGCAGGTGATTCCACATGCCGGCTTCATGCAGCGCCTGAACCGAATTGGCGAGAATCCCGGCGGCCACCATCAGGATGAACAGCCCGGTCCAGCGGAAAAACGCGCCGAGGTTCAGGCGCATGCTGCCGGTGTAAATCAGGAAGCCGACGATGATCGCCAGGACCAAACCGAGCAGGGCGCCGATCGGCGCGGCCGGGCCTTCGCTTTGCTGGAACACCGCGAGCAGGAAGAACACCGTTTCCAGACCTTCCCGGGCTACAGCAAAGAACACCATGGCGATCAGCGCGGTGACTTGGTGTTTGGAACCGGTCAACGCGTGATCGAGGGAAACGTGCAGCGAATGCTTTATCGAACGCGCCACTTTGCGCATCCAGAACACCATGGAACTGAGGATGCCGACCGCCACCAGACCGACCACACCTTCAAACAGTTCTTGCTGCTTTTGCGGGAACTCGGCGCTGACCAGCTCCAGGCCTCCGCCCACCAAAAGGGCCAAAGCGACGGCGAGGAATACGCCGATCCACACGGCGGGCATCCATTGACCGCGACCGGTCTGTTTGAGGTAACTGGCGATGATGCCAACGATCAGCGCGGCTTCAATGCCTTCGCGCAGCATGATCAGAAAAGGAACGAGCATTCAGCACCGGAGGGGAATTAGATAGGGTGCTAAGTTGTAACATGATGAAACTTATTCTCATATGGCACTGATTGCCATTTAGCTGAACCTAAGCTGAACAACCCTCGATAACCTGTAGGAGCGAGGCTTGCCCGCGAATCAGACAACTCGGTCTTTCAATGACACCGCGTCATCGTTCTTCGCGGGCAAGCCTCGCTCCTACGGAATCGGTTCGCTGTGCGCTAATATGCCCACCACTTAAACAAGAACAAGGCTCACCTCGGTCAATGTCGGAAAAGGACACCATCTCCATTCAACTGGTGCGTGAAGCGCTGTTGCAAAGTTGCGCCCCGGGCGCTGCCACCGAAGAGGTGTTGAACAAGGTCGGCATCGATCCGGCACTGCTGCAAAGCACCGACGCCCGTGTTCCGGCCACCGCCTATGCGCGGTTGTGGCGCTTGCTGGCCCGGCGCGGCGACGATGAGTTTTTTGGCATGGACCCGCGCAAGCTCAAGTCCGGCAGCCTGGAGTTTCTGTGTCGTTGCTCGATGGTCCAGCCAAGCCTGGCCGCCGGGCTGACTTCGGGGCTGAGCTTTCTGTCGTTGATGCTCGAACGCATGCCCGCGCAATTGGTTCGCCAGCAAAGCCTGGCGGAAATCGTCCTGCTGGAGGACGAGGAAGACCCGCGCCGCGCCTTCACCTATTTCACTTACTGGATGATCGTGCACGGCGTTGCCTGCTGGCTGGCAGGGCGGCGGATTCCGATCCTGGCCATCGAGTTGCGTTGCCCGGCGCCGGATTTTTGCGATGACTACCGGGTGATGTTCTCCGAGAACCTGCGGTTCGACCGGCTGCGCACGCGGATGATTTTCTCCGCCGATTGCCTGGATTTGCCGATCAAGCGCAGTTCAGAAGAACTCAAACGCTTCCTGGCCCATGCGCCGGCGAACATTCTGGTCAAGTACCGCGATCCCGAAAGCCTGGCCAGTCGGATCAAGCACGATCTGCGGCAACTGCCTGCCGAGCATTGGCCGGAAACCGAGGCGCTTGCGCAGCAACTGTGCATGTCCGCCTCGACCTTGCGCCGACGTTTGGCTGAAGAGGGCCAGACGTATCAAGGGCTCAAGGACAGCGTGCGCAAGGAACTGGCGATCGTCTGGTTGGCCGAGCCCGCCATCAGCTTCGCCGAAATCGCCACCCGTTTGGGGTTTGCCGATGCCAGCTCGTTCTACAAGGCGTTTCGCAAGTGGTCGGGGTCTAATCCGGGGCATTATCGGAGTTTGATTCTTAACGAGGCTGACTGATCTGGACCTTGTGTTGATGGGGCTGGCGCCTTCGCGGGCAAGCCTCGCTCTTACGGGGGCGGTGGTGAACTTGGCGATCCGGGACCTGTAGGAGCGAGGCTTGCCCGCGAAGGCGTCCGTCCAGGCGACGCAACCCTTGAACCTTGGCCAAACCAGTCACACAACTTGATAGCTTTGACCATTGTCCCGCTCCCCGCGCAGAGCGAGTATTTCCCTGTTGTTTACGGTTCCCCCAACCTAATAAAAACACACAGGGATTCTGGCAATGCGCGATTACTTGTCTGCCACCTCACAGTTCAATTATCAGCACACCGTCGATGCCGCGCTCACAGGGTCGTTGAGCGCGCTTAACGCCTGCGTCGAATGTTGCGACCGGCATGCCTTGCCGGGACGTATTGCGCTGTTCTGGGAAGGTCGCGATGGCAGCAGCGCGACCTACACCTTCAGCGACTTGCAGGACAAAGCCGCGCGCTTCGCTAACTTCCTGCTGGCCCAGGGCGTGAAGAAGGGCGATAAAGTCGCCGGCCTCCTGCCCCGCAACATCGAATTGCTGATCACCGTGTTCGCCACCTGGCGCATCGGCGCGGTCTATCAGCCGCTGTTTACTGCCTTCGGCCCGAAAGCCATCGAACACCGTCTAAGCAGTTCCGGCGCCAAAGTGGTGGTGACCGACGCGGTCAACCGCCCGAAACTCGCTGAAGTGGCCGACTGCCCGACCATCGTTACCGTTGGCGGCGCCAAGGGCCAGGGCATCGTCCGTGGCGATTTCAGTTTCTGGGCCGAACTGGCCAATTATTCCTCCGAGTGCGAACCGGTATTGCTGACCGGCGAAGACCCGTTCCTGCTGATGTTCACCTCGGGCACCACCGGCCCGTCGAAAGCGCTGTCGGTGCCGCTCAAGGCGATCGTCGCGTTCCAGAGCTACACCCGTGACGCGGTGGATTTGCGCCCCGAAGACGCGTTCTGGAACGTCGCCGATCCGGGCTGGGCCTACGGCATCTATTTCGGCGTCACCGGGCCGATGGCGATGGGGCATCCGATCACCTTTTACGATGGCCCGTTCACCCTCGAAAGCACCTGCCGGGTGATCAACAAATACGGGATCACCAACCTCACCGGTTCACCCACCGCGTATCGCTTGCTGATTGCCGGTGGCGATGAGTTTGCCCGCTCGATCAAGGGCAAGCTGCGCATTGTCAGCAGCGCCGGCGAACCGCTGAACCCGGAAGTGATCCGCTGGTTCGCCGATAACCTCGGCGTGGTGATTCATGACCATTACGGCCAGACCGAACTGGGCATGGTGTTGTGCAATCACCACGGCCTCGATCATCCGGTGCACGTCGGCGCTGCCGGTTTTGCCTCGCCGGGCCACCGCATCGTGGTGCTCGACGACGAATACAAAGAACTGGGCGTCGGCCAACCAGGCATCCTGGCCATCGACCGGACTCAGTCGCCGATGTGCTGGTTCGGCGGTTACGAAGGCGCACCGACCAAGGCCTTCGTCGGCAACTATTACCTGAGCGGCGACACCGTCGAGTGGAACCCGGACGGCAGCATTAGCTTCGTCGGCCGCAGCGACGACGTGATCACCACCTCCGGCTATCGCGTTGGTCCGTTCGACGTGGAAAGCGCGCTGATCGAACACCCGGCGGTGGTCGAAGCGGCGGTGATCGGCAAGCCCGATCCGGAGCGCACCGAGCTGGTGAAAGCCTTCGTCGTGCTCAGTCCGCAATACCGCGCCGAACCTGCACTCGCCGAAGAGTTGCGCCAACACGTGCGCAAGCGTCTGGCGGCGCACGCGTACCCCCGTGAAATTGAATTTGTCAGCGAGTTGCCGAAAACCCCAAGCGGCAAATTGCAGCGCTTTATCTTGCGCAACCAGGAAATCGCCAAGGCTCAAGAGGCCACCGCGAAGAACGTTTCAGCTTGAATCCAAGGAAACAATGATGCAGATCGAAAACAAGGTTTTTCTCGTCACCGGCGGTGCGTCCGGCCTCGGTGCCGCCACCGCTGAAATGTTGGTGGCTGCCGGCGCCAAGGTGATGCTGGTCGACATGAACGCCGAAGCCGTCGCGGCCCAGGCTGCACGTTTGGGCGCGCAAAGCGTGGTGGCCGACATCAGCAATGAAGCGGCTGCGCAAGCGGCGGTGCAGGCGACGGTCAAAGCGTTTGGTGGCCTCAATGGTCTGATCAATTGCGCTGGCATCGTGCGTGGCGAGAAGATCCTCGGCAAGAACGGTCCTCATGCACTGGACAGCTTCAGCCAGGTGATCAACGTCAACCTGATCGGCAGTTTCAACATGCTGCGCCTGGCGGCGGCAGCCATCGCCGAAACCGAAGCCAATGAAGATGGCGAGCGTGGCGTGATCATCAACACCGCGTCGGCCGCAGCCTTCGACGGCCAGATCGGTCAGGCCGCGTATTCGGCGTCGAAAGGCGCGATCGTCAGCCTGACCTTGCCCGCGGCCCGTGAACTGGCGCGCTTCGGTATCCGCGTGATGACCATCGCACCGGGCATTTTCGAAACGCCGATGATGGCCGGCATGACCCCTGAAGTGCGCGAGTCCTTGGCCGCTGGCGTGCCATTCCCACCGCGCCTGGGCAAGGCGAGCGAGTACGCCGCGCTGGTCAGGCATATCATAGAAAACAGCATGCTCAACGGCGAGGTGATCCGTCTCGACGGTGCCCTGCGCATGGCCGCCAAATAAGGAGGATTAGACATGACACTTTCCAACGATCCGATTGTTATTGTCAGTGCCGTCCGCACCCCGATGGGCGGTTTCCAGGGCGAACTGAAAAGCCTCACCGCACCGCAGCTGGGCGCCGCAGCGATTCGTGCTGCCGTCGAACGCGCCGGTGTCGCCCCTGAATCCGTAGAAGAAGTGCTGTTCGGCTGCGTGCTCTCCGCCGGTCTCGGCCAGGCGCCGGCGCGGCAAGCGGCACTGGGTGCCGGGCTGGATAAATCGACTCGCTGCACGACTCTGAACAAAATGTGCGGATCGGGCATGGAGGCCACGATCCTGGCCCACGACATGCTGATCGCCGGCAGTGCCGATGTGGTCGTCGCCGGTGGCATGGAAAGCATGTCCAACGCGCCATACCTGCTGGACCGCGCCCGCAGCGGTTACCGCATGGGCCACGGCCGAGTGCTCGATCACATGTTCCTCGACGGCCTGGAAGATGCCTACGACAAGGGCCGCCTGATGGGTACCTTCGCCGAGGATTGCGCTGAAACCAACGGTTTTACCCGCGAAGCGCAAGACGCGTTTGCCATTGCTTCGACCACCCGCGCTCAACAGGCGATCAAGGACGGCAGCTTCAACGCCGAGATCGTACCGCTCACCGTGACCGTCGGCAAAGAGCAGGTGCTGATCAGCCATGACGAACAGCCGCCGAAAGCCAAACTGGACAAGATCGCCTCGCTGAAACCGGCGTTCCGTGACGGTGGCACCGTGACGGCGGCGAACTCCAGTTCTATCTCCGACGGCGCGGCGGCATTGGTGTTGATGCGCCGTTCCGAAGCAGAGAAACAAGGCCTGAAACCGCTGGCGGTGATTCATGGTCACGCCGCGTTTGCCGACACGCCGGGGCTGTTCCCGGTGGCACCGGTGGGCGCGATCAAGAAACTGATGAAAAAAACCGGCTGGTCGCTGGACGAAGTCGAGTTGTTCGAAGTCAACGAAGCGTTCGCGGTGGTCAGTCTGGTGACCATGACCAAACTGGAAATTCCCCACGAGAAGATCAACGTCCACGGCGGTGCCTGCGCGTTGGGTCACCCGATCGGTGCGTCCGGCGCGCGGATCCTCGTGACCTTGCTCTCGGCCTTGCGCCAGAAAGGCCTGAAACGCGGTGTTGCAGCAATCTGCATCGGCGGCGGCGAAGCTACGGCCATGGCTGTTGAGTGCCTGTATTAAGGGCTGACGCCAATCCTTGTGGGAGCGGGCTTGCCCGCGATAGCGATCTGTCAGACGACATCGTTGGCGTCTGGAAAACCGCCATCGCGGGCAAGCCCGCTCCCACAGGTCTTGCGTTTCAACTTGAATTTTAAGGACTTGGCATGATTCCCAATGACGAACAACTTCAGATCAGCGACGCGGCCCGGCAGTTTGCCCAGGAACGGCTGAAACCGTTCGCCGCCGAATGGGACCGCGAACATCGCTTCCCCAAGGAAGCCATTGGCGAGATGGCCGACCTGGGCTTCTTCGGCATGCTGGTGCCGGAGCAGTGGGGCGGTTGCGACACCGGTTACCTGGCCTACGCCATGGCCCTGGAAGAAATCGCTGCCGGCGATGGCGCCTGCTCGACCATCATGAGCGTGCACAACTCGGTGGGTTGCGTGCCGATCCTCAAGTTCGGCAACGACGATCAGAAAGAACGCTTCCTCAAGCCACTCGCCAGCGGCGCGATGCTCGGTGCGTTTGCCCTGACCGAACCGCAAGCCGGCTCCGATGCGAGCAGCCTGAAAACCCGTGCCCGGCTGGACGGCGATCACTACGTGCTCAACGGCTGCAAGCAATTCATCACCTCAGGGCAAAACGCCGGGGTGGTGATTGTGTTTGCGGTGACTGACCCGAGCGCCGGCAAACGTGGGATTACGGCGCTGATCGTGCCCACCGATTCGCCGGGCTATAAAGTCGCGCGAGTCGAAGACAAACTCGGCCAGCACGCCTCCGATACCTGCCAGATCCTCTTCGAGGATGTGAAAGTCCCGGTCGCCAATCGACTGGGCGAGGAGGGCGAAGGCTACAAGATCGCCCTGGCCAACCTCGAAGGCGGCCGTGTCGGCATCGCCTCGCAATCGGTGGGCATGGCCCGCGCCGCATTCGAAGCGGCCCGCGACTATGCTCGTGAACGCGAGAGCTTCGGCAAGCCGATCATCGAACACCAGGCGGTAGCCTTCCGGCTGGCAGACATGGCAACCCAGATTGCCGTGGCCCGGCAAATGGTGCATTACGCGGCGGCGTTGCGCGACAGCGGTAAGCCGGCGCTGGTCGAGGCGTCCATGGCCAAGCTGTTCGCTTCGGAAATGGCCGAGAAGGTCTGCTCCTCGGCGTTGCAAACCCTTGGCGGTTACGGTTACCTGAACGACTTCCCGCTGGAGCGGATCTACCGCGACGTGCGGGTGTGCCAGATTTACGAAGGCACCAGCGACATTCAGCGCATGGTCATTTCGCGCAATCTTTGAGAAGGAATCCACCTATGAACTACGAAACGATTTTGCTGGAAACCCACGGCCACGTTGGTCTGATCACCCTCAACCGTCCGCAAGCCTTGAACGCGTTGAATGCGCAAATTGTCAGCGAACTGAACCACGCCCTCGATGGCCTGGAAGCCGATTCGAACATCGGTTGCATCGTGCTGACCGGCTCGAAAAAAGCCTTCGCCGCCGGTGCTGACATCAAGGAAATGGCCGAGCTGACGTATCCGCAGATCTACCTCGACGACTTGTTCAGCGACAGCGATCGCGTGGCCAACCGCCGCAAGCCGATCATCGCCGCGGTCAACGGTTTCGCCCTGGGCGGTGGTTGTGAACTGGCGTTGATGTGCGACTTCATTCTGGCGGGCGACAACGCAAAGTTTGGTCAGCCGGAAATCAACCTCGGCGTGCTGCCGGGCATGGGCGGCACTCAGCGCCTGACCCGCGCAGTGGGCAAGGCCAAGGCCATGGAAATGTGCCTGAGCGGGCGTTTGATCGATGCGGTGGAAGCGGAGCGTTGCGGCATCGTTGCGCGCATCGTGCCGGCGGAAGAGCTCGTGGACGAAGCGCTGAAAGTTGCGGCGCTGATTGCCAAGAAGTCGCTGCCGATTGCGATGATGATCAAGGAAAGCGTCAACCGTGCCTTTGAAGTCAGCCTGTCGGAAGGCGTGCGTTTTGAGCGTCGGGTGTTCCATGCGGCGTTTGCGACGCAGGATCAGAAGGAAGGGATGGCGGCGTTTATTGCCAAGCGTGAGGCGCAGTTCCTGGGTAAGTGATGTAGCGTTCTCACGGACGCCTTGATCGTTCCCACGCTCTGCGTGGGAACGATCATGTCTGCGGCGACTCTCTAGATCAGGTAGTGCTTGAGCTCCCGGGCAATCACCATCCGCTGTATCTCGCTCGAGCCTTCATAAATCTGCGTGATCCGCGCATCCCGGTAGTAGCGCTCCACCGGGTAATCTTCCAGATACCCATACCCGCCATGAATCTGTATCGCCGACGAGCAGACCTTCTCTGCCATCTCGGATGCAAACAGCTTGGCCTGTGAAGCCTCCGACAGACACGGCTTGCCGGCACTGCGCAACCGCGCGGCGTGCAGGATCAGCAAACGTGCAGCATTCAAGCGGGTGTGCATGTCGGCCAGCATATTGGCGATGCTTTGGTGCTCGATGATCGGCTTGTCGAACTGCACCCGATCCCGCGCATAAGCCAGCGCCGCTTCGAACGCTGCCCGGGCGATGCCCAAGGCTTGCGCGGCGATGCCGATGCGCCCGCCTTCGAGGTTGGAGAGGGCTATGGCCAGGCCTTTGCCGCGTTCGCCCAGCAGATTGGCCTCGGGAACGGTGCAATTGTTCAAGGTGACGGCACAGGTATCGGAAGCGCGGATGCCCATCTTGTGTTCACTGCGGTCGACGATGAACCCCGTGGTTTCGGTCGGCACCAGGAACGCTGAGATGCCGCGCTTGCCCAGCTCCGGATCGGTCACGGCGAAGACAATCGCCAGTTTCGCCCGTTTGCCGTTGCTGACGAATTGCTTGGCGCCGTTGATCACCCACTGGCCATCACGCAGTTCGGCGCGGGTGCGCAGGTTATGCGCTTCGGAGCCGGCCTGGGGTTCGGTGAGACAGAAGCAGCCGATGGCCTGGCCGCTGGCGAGGTCTGGCAACCATTGCTGTTTCTGTTCTTCGGTGCCGTAGTTAAGCACCGGCCCGCAACCCACGGAGTTGTGGATGCTCATCAGCGCACCGGTGGCGCCGTCACCGGCGGAAATCTCTTCTACCGCCAAGGCGTAGGCCACGTAGTCGACATAAGTGCCGCCCCATTCCTCGGGCACCACCATGCCCAGCAGACCCAGTTCACCCATCTTCGCCACCAGACCGTCATCGATCCAGCCGGCCTTTTCCCAGGCCTGTGCGTGGGGCGCGATTTCGCCACGGGCAAAATCCCGGGCCATGTCGCGGATCATCACTTGCTCTTCGCTCAATTCGATATCGTGCATGGCTCAGCTCCCGCTCTGGTCGAACCCGGTGAAAAAACTCGCCACGTGCCCGGCGTCCAGCGCCTGCAGAGTCGGCGGGTTCCAGCGCGGGTTCTTGTCTTTGTCGATCAGCAAGGCGCGCACGCCTTCGATCAGGTCGCCGCGTTCGAACCACTGGCGATCCAGGTGCAGTTCGAGGGCGAAGCACTGTTCCAGGCTCAGGTGCCGACCGCGCCGCAGCATTTCCAGGGTCACGCCCATGGCCAGCGGTGAACGGCTTTCCAGCAGGTCGGCGGTGGCCGTGGCCCACTCATGACTGTCGGCGACGGTCACTTCACGCAATTGTTCCACCATACTCGGCACATCGGGCAGGGCGAAGAAGTGATCGATGGCCGGCCGCAATGCCGCTAATGGTGCCGCCGGCAGTTGTTGCACGGCGAGTTTCGCCAGCAGACCTTGAAGGTCCTTCAACGGCGTTTCGTGCCATTGGAGCTGATCGAGTTGCTCGTCCAGAGTGCCCAGCTTGTTGCTTTCCAGGTACCAGTCGGCCAGGCCGCAATAGAGCGCATCGGCCGCGCGGATTTGCACGCCGCTGACACCGAGGTAAATACCCAGTTCACCGGGAACGCGCGGCAGAAAATGGCTGCCGCCGACATCCGGGAAATAACCGATAGCCACTTCCGGCATCGCCAGACGGCTGCGCTCGGTGACCACCCGCAAATCGGCGCCTTGCACCAGCCCCATGCCACCGCCCAGCACAAAGCCATCCATCAAGGCCAGGACCGGTTTGCGATAGTGATGGATGGCGAGGTCGAGGGCGTATTCCTCGACGAAGAAGTCTTCGTGCAGGGTGTCGCCGCTTTTGAAACTGTCGTACAGCGAGCGAATATCGCCGCCGGCACAGAACGCTTTCTCACCAGCGCCGCGCAACACCACTGCGTTTACCTGCGGATCTGCGGCCCATGCGTCGAGTTGCTGTTGCAGGCTGCGAACCATGTCCAGGGTAATGGCGTTGAGGCCGGCGGGGCGATTGAGGGTCAGGTGACCGATGTGATTGCGAACCTCGGCCAACACTTCGTTTTGCGTGGCATCCATGGGCTGTGTTGTCGGGGATGAAACCTGAGCAGTCATCACTAACTCCCTGCTTTTATTGTTCTTTCTAGAGAAGCTCGCGCGCGAGCGATGCTGGATCGTATCAGTGCAAATTTGTGATGTACAACCGGGATATGTGCAGGGTTAGTTTGCGTTTTTGCCTTAAAGCAAGATCAAAGGATCGCAGCCTTCGGCAGCTCCTAGGGGATTGGTGTTCATACCGAAAATCGCGGTGGACGCGGTCAATGTAGTAGCTGCCGAAGGCTGCGATCTCTTGATATTTCCTTTGATCTTTACCCCCATCCGGCAATCAACGACAGAATCGGCTGTGAAAGGCCTCCGTTCAGCGTACTTGAGCTGTCTGAACAGGGACTTACGACACCCGTGCCGTCCAGGCAATTGGCATTCTGACGGTCCATTTCAAGCACTTGCGATCAAGGGCCTGAAACGGACTGCACCCCGACGACTGATTAGACCCAGTCGAAAACAACAACAAATACGGCTGCGGTGAATACCGCATCGACTCTCTGCCCCTGTCAAAAAGTGTGGTGCGGCGCAGGCGCCAAGCCGCGATAAATCCAAATAATCCGGGACTCTAGAAGATGAACATCAAATGGCTGACCTTACCGGCATTGGCTTTGCTGTGCTGCTCCACCGGAGCCAGCGCCAAGGAATGGAAAGAGTTGCGATTCGGCGTCAACCCCAGTTACCCACCTTTTGAATCCACCACCGCCGATGGCGGCGTGCAGGGGTTTGGCGTGGACCTGGGCAATGCGATTTGTGCCGAGCTGAAGTTGAAGTGCGTGTGGATCAGCAATGACTTCGATGGGCTGATCCCGGCCCTGAAGGCGGGCAAGTTCGACGCCATCGAATCCTCGATGACCGTCACCGACGCGCGCAAAAAACAGATCGACTTCACCGATCGCCTGTATGCCGGACCGACCGCCATCGTCACCCGCAAGGATTCCGGCCTGTTGCCCACCGCCGAATCGCTACGAGGCAAAACCATCGGTTACATGCAGGGCACGATTCAGGAAACCTATGCCAAGGCCAAACTGGGGCCGGGCGGGGTGAAACTGCGCGCTTACCAGAACCAGGATCAGGTTTACGCCGACCTGGTTTTCGGGCGTCTTGATGCGTCGATCCAGGACAAGCTGCAAGCGCAGATGAGCTTTCTGACGTCTCCCCAAGGGGCGGACTTCCAGAACAGCGAAGGCATCAGCGACCCGTTGGTGCCATCGGAAATCGCCATCGGCATCCGCAAGGACAACGAAGAGCTCAAAGGCATGCTCAATGCCGCCATCAAGGCCCTGCATGAAAAGGGCATCTACGCACAGATCCAGCAGAAGCACTTCGGCGATCTGGACCTCTACAACAACTGATCCTCGCGCCCCGAGCGCTGCGCCCTGGTAACAGGCGCAGCGCTTGCAAGCGGGCGCCTCAAGACAGGTGACTGGCGTGAATTCCTTCCTGAATCTGATCGGGGTCGATCTTTCGTCCCTGCAAGGCTATGGCCCTTTGTTGCTGCATGGCACCTGGGTCACCCTAAAATTGTCGGCGCTGTCGCTGCTGGTAAGCATGGCGCTGGGGCTGCTCGGCGCGGCGGCCAAGCTGTCGCCGCTGAAACTGTTGAACCTGCCCGCCACCTTCTACACCACGCTGATTCGCGGAGTGCCAGACCTGGTGCTGATGCTGTTGATTTTCTACAGCCTGCAAGGCTGGCTGAGCAGCCTGACCGAAGCCATGGGCTGGCCTTACATGGAGATCGACCCCTTTGTGGCCGGCGTCGTCACCCTCGGCTTCATCTACGGCGCGTATTTCACCGAGACCTTTCGCGGGGCGATCCTGAGCGTGCCGCGCGGCCAACAGGAAGCCGCCGCCAGCTTTGGGCTGAACCGCTGGCAGCGTTTTCGTTTCGTGGTGTTCCCGCAAATGATGCGCTTCGCCTTGCCGAGCCTGGGCAACAACTGGCTGGTGCTGCTCAAGGCCACGGCGCTGGTGTCGATCATCGGTTTGTCGGACCTAGTCAAGGTGGCGCAGGAGGCCGGTAAAAGCACGTTCAACATGCTCGACTTCCTGCTCCTGGCGGGGGCGCTGTACCTGCTGATCACCAGCGTGTCGAACTACGTACTGCGAGTACTCGAGCGGCGTTACAACCAAGGCGTACGGGGGATGGCGCGATGATCGAGTTGATTGCCGAATACTGGAAACCCTTTCTGTTCAGCGACGGTTACAGCCTCACCGGATTGGCGATGACCTTGTGGCTGCTGGTGGCGAGCATTGTGATGGGGTTCTTCCTGTCGCTGCCATTGGCGATCATGCGCACTTCGCGCTGGGGCCTGCTGCGTTGGCCGGTTCAGCTGTTTACCTATGTGTTTCGCGGCACGCCGCTGTATATCCAGTTGCTGATTTGCTACAGCGGGATCTACGGCATCGCCGTGGTCCGCTCGCAACCGCTGCTCGAAGCGTTCTTTCGCGATGCGATGAACTGCACCTTGCTGGCGTTCACGCTCAACACCTGCGCCTACACCGTGGAAATCTTCGCCGGGGCGATCCGCAGCATTCCCTACGGTGAGATCGAGGCGGCCCATGCCTATGGCTTGAGCGGCTGGCGCCTGTACCTGCGGCTGATCCTGCCTTCGGCATTGCGCCGGGCGCTGCCGTATTACAGCAACGAAGTGATCCTGATGTTGCATGCCACGTCGGTAGCGTTCACCGCGACCATTCCCGACATTCTCAAAGTCGCCCGGGACGCCAATGCCGCGACCTTCATGACCTTTCAGGCCTTCGGCATCGCCGGCCTGTTGTACCTCGCGCTGTCGTTCGGTTTGGTCGGCGGGTTTCGTCTGGCGGAGAAGCGCTGGTTGAGCTTCCTCGGGCCGGCGCACTAATTCCTCTTTTCATCCAGAGCAGCGCCGAAGCAGGCGCTGCTGGAGACTTACGCATGTACAAACTCACGGTTGAAAATCTGTACAAACGTTTTGGTGACAATGAAGTGCTTAAAGGCGTCTCGTTGAACGCACGGGCCGGCGATGTGGTGAGCATGATCGGTGCCAGCGGTTCGGGTAAAAGCACCATGTTGCGCTGCATCAACTTTTTGGAGCGGGCGGACGAGGGTGCCATTGTGCTGGACGGTGAGCGAGTCATCACTCGCCCGGGCGCGGGTGGCATGCGAGTCGCCAACCCGGCACAGTTGCAGCGTTTGCGCACACGCCTGGCGATGGTGTTCCAGCATTTCAATTTGTGGAGCCATCTGACCGTACTGGAAAACATCATACTGGCGCCGTGTCGGGTGCTGGGTGTCAGCCGCAAGGCCGCCGAAGAGAGCGCACGGGCGTATCTGGACAAGGTCGGTTTGCCGCAGCGGGTGGCCGATCAATACCCGGCGTTTCTGTCCGGCGGGCAACAACAGCGCGTCGCGATTGCCCGGGCGTTGGCCGTGGAACCTGAGATTCTGTTGTTCGACGAGCCGACCTCGGCCCTCGATCCGGAATTGGTGGGCGAGGTGTTGAAGGTGATCCAGGCGCTGGCTGAAGAAGGCCGGACCATGTTAATGGTGACCCACGAAATGGGCTTTGCCCGGCAAGTGTCCAGCCAGGTGTTGTTCTTGCATCAGGGGCGGGTCGAGGAGCAAGGTGATGCAACCATCCTCGACCAGCCAAAGAGTGAACGTTTGCAGCAATTCCTATCGGGTCGTTTGAAGTGAGGCAAGACGTACATGGCGGATATCCGCGATCTGTCGATTGTGCTTGATCGTATCGATCAGGCCATTATCGAAGTGCTGCGCCACGAAGGGCGCATCACTTATCAAAAGCTTTCCGAGCGTGTGCACCTGACGCCCAGGCCGTGCCTGGAGCGGGTGCGCAAGCTCGAACAGCTCGGGGTTATCCGTGGCTACGGGGCCATTCTCGATGAAAAAAAACTGACGCCGGGCCTGTCGCTGCTGGTGTTGGTCGCGCTGTCGAACCAAAGCGGGCGGGCGGCGCAAAAGGCCTTTGAGGCCAAGGTTCGTGGTTGTCCGCAGGTGCTGGAATGCCGCTTGATCAGCGGCGCATTCGACTACAGTTTGCGCATGCGTTGCCGGGACATGGAGCATTATCGGGTGTTGACTGAAGTCTGGTTCGACGACCCGGAATTGCACATCGACAAACTGGTCAGCCATCCGGAACTGGCGATGGTCAAGACCACGATGGAATAGGCGGCACCCGCAAGATCAAGGTAAAGGTCAAAGGATCGCAGCCTTCGGCAGCTCCTACGTGGACCGTGTTCACCGCAATTTCGGGTATGAACACCGATCCCGTAGGAGCCGCCGAAGGCTGCGATCTTTTGCTTTTCACCCCTCGCCGAATCGGCTGAACGATCCCGGATTTTCAGCCATTTCCATCACCCGCCAAGCCCTTATCAACCGGGTTTTTTCATCGCCGAAACAGACAATGAGCACCTCTCAACCCTCATTGAATCTGTGCCCATGCAAACCACCAATACCGTTTTGATGATTCGCCCGACACGTTTCTCGTTCAATCAGGACACGGCGGCGAATAACCGTTTCCAGCGCCCGGCCGATGTGTCCGAGGACGTGCAGCTCAAGGCCTTGCAAGAGTTCGATGGCTACGTCGCCGCGCTGCGCAGCCATGGCGTCGAGGTCCTGGTGCATAACGACCTCGAAGCCCCGCATACCCCGGATTCGATCTTCCCCAACAACTGGTGGAGCAGCCACCCTGACGGCACGTTGGTGCTGTACCCGATGCAGGGCCATAACCGCCGTCTGGAGCGCGATAAAGGTGTGCTCGACTGGCTGCGGGATGAATACCGCGTCGAGCAGTTGCTGGACCTGTCCAGCCTCGAACAGCAGGAAGTGTTCCTCGAGGGCACCGGCAGCATGGTGCTGGATCGACAGCAGCGGATTTGTTACGCCGGCTATTCCACCCGCACCCACGCTCGGGCGCTGGATCAACTGGTCGACCATTTGGGTTACGAGCTGTGTGCCTTCAATGCGGTGGACCGTCAGGGCGTGGCGATTTATCACACCAACGTGATGATGAGTGTCGGCACGCGGCTGGCGATTGCGTGCCTGGCCTCCGTCACTCACCCAGCCGAACGCCTGGCCCTGCGCACGCGCCTTGAAGACAGCGGCAAGAAGGTCATTGCCCTGGACTGGGCGCAGCTGGAATCGTTCGCCGGCAACATGCTGGAAGTCCACAACGCTGCGGGCGAACCCGTGCTGGTGATGTCGCGCACCGCCTGGCAATCGCTGGATGCCGATCAGCGCCGTTTGATCGAAGCCCACACCACGCCGCTGCCGGTGAACATCGACACCATCGAACGCATCGGCGGCGGCAGCGCCCGCTGCATGTTGGCCGAAGTCTATCTATCCAAACATCAGTCCAAACCTGCCCAGGAGCAAGTGCGATGATCGTCCGTCCTGCAACACCGGCAGATTTGCCGGCACTGTTAGCCCTGGCCCATAGCGCCGGAACCGGTTTGACCACCTTGCCGGCCGATGCGGCGCGTTTGACCCAGCGTCTGGAATGGGCGGCGAAAACCTTTGCAGGCGAGGCCGAGCGCGGCGATGCCGACTACCTGTTTGTGCTGGAGAACGACCAGCAAGAAGCAGTCGGTATTTGCGCGTTGGCAGGCGCCGTCGGTTTGCGTGAGCCTTGGTACAACTATCGACTGGGCCTGTTTGTCGCCGCGTCGAAAAACCTCGGGATCAATCAGCAACTGCCGACGTTGTTCCTGGGCAATGACATGACCGGCCACTCGGAGCTGTGTTCGCTGTTTTTGCATGCCGATCACCGCAGCGGTCTGAATGGCCGCTTGTTGTCGAAGGCACGCTTCCTGTTTCTGGCGGAGTTTCGTCAGCACTTCGGTGACAAGGTGATCGCGGAGATGCGCGGTTATTCGGATGAAGAGGGTGTATCACCGTTCTGGGAAGGTCTGGGGCGGCACTTCTTCAAGATGAATTTCGCTGACGCCGACTACCTCACGGGCCTTGGCAACAAAACCTTCATCGCCGAACTGATGCCCAAGTTTCCGCTGCCGACCTGCCTGTTGCCCGAGGCAGCGCGAGCGGTTATCGGTCGCGTGCACCCCAACACCGAGCCGGCACTGGGCATGCTCAAGGCGGAAGGGTTCGAGCATCGGGATTACATCGATATCTTTGATGGCGGGCCACTGATCGAATGCGCCACTGGTGACATCCGTGCGGTGCGCGACAGTCAGGTGTTGCAACTGAGCATCGGCACACCAGGAGAGCACGCGGCGACGTACCTGATTCACAACCGCCAGTTTGCCGAATGCCGGATTACCGCTGCTCCCGCACGCGTTGCCGCTGGTACGTTGATTGTCGATGCGCAGACGGCGAAAACCTTGGGCTTGAGTGCCGGGTCGTCGGTGCGCGCGGTTAGCCTGGCGGTGCCGGCACGGCAGCAGTCCGCGGCCTGAGCTGTTGTTGAGTCTGCGATGAATCTGTGGCGAGGGAGCTTGCTCCCGTTCGACTGCGCAGCAGTCGCAGGCTCTGTAGAGGGGCCGCTTCGCAGCCCAGCGGGAGCAAGCTCCCTCGCCACAAAAGCCGTTGCTGCCCTTGATGAACTCAGGTTCTGCCGCTCAGCACTTCACCGATGCTACGGCGCCTGGCATGCAACTCGCTGGCATGGATCAACTGCTCGAGGTCTTCGGGGGTGACATCGTAGAACGCCTCCATCTCGGCGAGGGCCAGTTTCAGATCCGCGGCAGTGATCGCCTGGCTGTCGGTCGCGGGCATGAGTGGTGCCTGTTCAGCGGGACGTTTTGGGTAACGAATGCGCGTCAGATTGTTGTACGCCAGTGCGCTGAGCAGCATCGTCGAAGCACTGAGCATCACCGGGCCGAGGGCTTTCCACTCCAGGGCGATGGTCGCCGGGTCTGCCACCACCATAAGCAACGCCAAGGCACCCGCCGGTGGGTGCAAGCAACGCAACCAACACATCAGAATCAGCGCCATGCCCGCCGCGAGGCAGGCGCTGCCGAGGGTGCGTCCGAGTACATGAGCGACCAGCAGCGAGACCACTCCCGCACAGAGGTAACCGCCAAGAATTGACCACGGCTGGGCAAGCGCGCCCGAGGACACGGCGAACAACAGCACCGCCGAGGCGCCCAGCGGCCCGATCAGATGCAGCGCCACGTCCATGCCGAACACTTGGCCGCAAAGCCAGACGCTCAACATCGTCCCCAGGGCCATGCCGATGGCAGCGCGGCTCCATTCTGAAGGACGGGTATTGATGGCGGCAGGTAACCAGCGAGCAAACATGAGGCAAACGGTCCGTATAAAAATCCAGGCAAAAAAAAGGCTTAGCTGGGATACCCAGAAAGCCCTTGAAGTAGTTCCAACTATTGGGGGAGGAACGCCGCACAGTGTGCCGATCAAACCTGATGCTGACAAATTCATATTAATGCAGTTTCAGTGCATTATTTTTGCAGTATTACCACCCGTCGACCGCTCATGAAGCAGAGAAAACCGCCCATCGCCGTCAATGCGCTCAGAGCGTAGAACATGGTGGGCGCGGGCGTGTGCAGCAGCAGATAGCCACAGATCACCGGGCTCAGTGCACCGCCGAGGGCCGCGAGGTTCTGCGCGCCGTAATAGCTGCCACGCAGTTCTTCCGGGGCCAAGGTGTCGACGAAGAGGAATTCGGCCGGGTAAATGATCATTTCGCCAAGTGTGAAGATGAACATCGCCACGCACCAGCTCACCAGGCTGTCAGCCAGGCTGAAACCGATCAGCCCGAGGATGAACAGGCTGGTGCCACCAGCAATCCAGTAACGCAGTTGTTCGCGTTTGAGGAACCGCCCGATCTGGTATTGCAGCAGGATCACGCTGATGGCGTTGCAGGCGAGCAGGGCAGCCATGGTTTCCAGGGCACGTTTGGTGTCTTGGGTGACTAGCAGGTATTGCGACAGATACAGGGTGAAACGACCGTGCACCACGGTGCTGAGCAGGCAGCCGCAAGTGAACATGATCAGCGTGCGGTCGTTCTTCAGGGTGATCAGGGTTTTGAGGAAGCTCTGGGGCTGGCCAATGGCGGGTGTCTGGGCCGGGTCTTTGGGAATCCCGCTCATCAGGAAAATACTGAAGAATGCGATGCCGCCAGCGATCAGGAATGGAGCTGTTGGCTGCACCCCGGCGATTACCACGCCGAGCATCGGGCCGGTGGCGTAGCCGATGTTGGTCAGTGTGTAGCGCAGCGAAAAGGCCTTGGCGCGCTGGCCCACAGCCAGGTTTTCGCTGAGGATCGCCTTGGACCCGATCAGGAACAGCGCCGAGGCGGTTTCGGTGATCACCAGGGTGGCGGTGGTCAGGTAGAGGTTTTCGGCGAAGGTCAGCAGCACGAAACCGATGGCGCTGGAGAGCATGGCGAGGATCAGCAACCGGCGTTTTTCGAGGCGGTCGATGATGTAGCCGCCATAAAGCGCGAGCAGGGTGGCGATAAACACCGCGATGCCGAGCAACAGGCCGACGTCCTGTTGGTTGAGGCCGAGTTTGTTGCTCAGAAACAGCGTGAGCAACGGGCTGGTAATGGCGCGGCTGACGACGATGGTCAGCGAAACGATCATCAAGCGGCGGATAACGAGGGAGTAAGTGGCCACGGTGGGGCAAATGTCCTTATTCAGATTCTGTGGAGTTCGACGCGATACCGAGTTGCGGCCAATCGCGGGCAAGCCTCGCTCCCACAGGATTCAGGTGATCCCTGTGGGAGCGGGCTTGCCCGCGATGAGGTCCGCACAGACAACGTCATACTCAAGCCAGCCACCGGTCAAGCGCCCGAACCGATTCCAGCTCATCCAGTCGCCACAACTGCTCAAGCAAGCCTTTCGCCTGCTCCTGCGGCATCACCCGCCCCGCCAGACTGAAGAACTTCTCCTCCAGCGCCTCATCACTCAGCGGATTCCCCGGCGCCCCCAACGGCACCTCAACGCACAAACTCGCGTGCCGACCGTCCACGGTCTGCAGGCTGACCACAGGCTCGCCATCCTCCGACAGTAGCGGGTCGACTTCAAGGCGAATACGCGACATCCAGTGAGCAATCCGAGGGTGGTGGCGCTGTTCGTCGTCGTAGGCTTCCAACCGGCAATGACCATGGCCCAGCCGGGCCGCGAGGGCATAGCGCAGGCTCATCTGCGCCGCCGGCAGGGTGTTGATGTCCTGACCGCCACACATGTCCTGAAGAAATCCGCACAGCGAAACCTGAACGCTCTCGACCTGATCCGCGCTGACCTGCAATTGATCCAGCAACAGGCCCAATGCATCGATCGCCGAATGCGTGCCTCGGCATGCCGCGTAGGGTTTGATCGAGCAGCGGGCAAGTTTCCACACGCGGCCCAGTTCGGCATCCAGCGCCTCGGGCACGGCGGTGTCCGCCGCGAGGGTCTTGAGAAAACCGCCCCAGACATCATCGAACAATTTTGTCGGCCCGGTGATGCCTTGTTGCGCAAATCGCGCCGCCAGCAATCCACCTTCGGCGGCCCGACCGCTGTGGAGCTTTTTGCTTTGCGAGCCGTCATGAATGAACGCCCAAAGACCGCCGCTGAAGCTGCCGGCAATGCCCAGCGCCGCCAGGGTTTGCTGTGCATCCAGACCCAGAATCCGTGCACTGGCCGCCGCCGCACCAAAGACCCCGCACGTCGCGGTGGAGTGCCAACCGGCGCCGTTGTGGGCCGAATAACTGCCGCAGGCTTCAAGCACTCGGCGGCCGATTTCGTAGCCGATCACCACAGCGGTGATCAATTCGCGGCCGTTTACTGACGCTTCAGAAACCGATAGCTCCGACATCGAGAGCGCAGCCATCACCGCCGGCAGCACCACCGCGCCGGAGTGATCGCAGCCGCCGGTGTCGTCCAGCTCCAGGGCATGCGCGGCGATGCCATTGAGCATGGCGGCCTGCGCTGCGCCGACGCGCTGACCGGTGCCCCAGACCAACGTGCTGCCGGTTTCACCCTCGAAAACCTGACGCGCCTGTTTCGCCACATCGCTGCCAGCCCCGGCCAGGGTCACGCCGAAGGTGTCGAGGATATGTCGCCTGGCTTGCGCGACCAACGCGGGAGGTAAATCTTCGAAGCGAGTATCGACGCAGAACTGCGCCAACCGCTTCATTCGCATCACCCCATCGTAGGCGCTGCCGAAAGCTGCGATCTCTTGATCTTTCATACGCCGTAATCCCGATAATGACGTTCGTACACCGCCGCCGGATGATCCTCGGCCACGGGCGCTGTCGATTCAGCCCACCATTGAGTGACCTCGGCACCAGTGGCGATCCATACGTCGTCGTGTTGTTGAATGCTCTGTAGCAATTCGCGCAACACGCCGATCCGCCCGGGCGTGGCGATGATTTCCGGGTGCAGCCGCAGCACGTAACACAGCCCGAACCGGTGAAACCCGGCGAAGTCCATTTGCAAGTTGCCCAGGGTATGGCTGTAGGAAGCGATCCGCGATTGTGCGGGCGGCACCGCCGGGCTGAGGTTGAAGGCGAAGTAGGGTTCGTCTTCCAGTTCGTAGTGCAACGGCAGTTCGATCACTTCGGGTGCCGTCGGGTGAGCGAAGGGCAAGTCATCGCCACGCCATGACGAGTCCCAGCGGATGCCATGCTCCCTTAACGCCTCGATGAAACCCGGCGCACCGTTGCCGGCCGGGATACGGAAGCCTGTCGGACGCTGACCGGTCAGAGCGCTCAAGGCCGCGCAACCCTTGGCGATCTCGGCGCTTTGCTCGGCCAGCGTCAGCTTGTCGTAGTTCTGATGGCGATACCCGGCGCAGGCAATCTCATGCCCGCCAGCCTGGATCGCTCGGATGTGCTGCGGGTTTTCCTCGGCGACGATGCCGGGAATGAACCAACTGCTGGAAACGCCCAGTTCTTCGAAAAGCTTGAGCAAACGCTCGACACCGCGTTGGGTGCCGTAGCGCCATACCGACAAGGTTTTGTCGCGCCCGGCGACTTCCGGCGCCTGGGTGAGGATGCCGTGGATGTCGTTGTAATCGACGGTCAGCACCACGGCGCAGCGGTAGCCGTTGGGCCAGACGATGGAATCAGCCATGGTGATGCTCCTTCAGCCACCAGTGGGCGACGTCGCGGCAGGTGGCGAACCAGACGTCGTCGCGTTGGCGCATGTGTTCGAAGAGTTTTTCCAGAAGCAGGATGCGCCCCGGTTTGCCGGTGATCTTGGGGTGGAACAGGGTGGTCAGGCACAAGCCCTCATCCATGGCACCGTCGAATTCGCGGCACCAGTTATCGAGGGTCAGCGCGTAGCTGGCGGTGCGGTCCAGTCCCGAAGGAAAGTCCGGCGCGCGGGTGTAGGCGAGGGAGGCGTAGTCGTCCATTTCCCAGCGGCCGGGGATTTCCACCAGCGGCGTATCGAAGCCCGGCACGTTGACTAGATATGGCCGATCATCGCCGCGCATGCTGCTGGAATAAGTCACGCCGGCTTCCACTAGCATGGCCGGCGTTTCGGCCCGCCAGTCGCCGGATGGTGTGCGGAAACCTTCGGCGCGGATGTTCAGATGCTTCCAGAACACCTCGCGGGATTTGTGCATCACGTCCTTTTGCTGGTCCAGCGTCAGGGCGTAAAAGGATTCGTGTTTGTAGCCGTGGTACGCCACCTCATGCCCGCGCTCGACGATGGCCTGGCACTGTTTCGGCCAGTTCTCCACGACCCAGGCCGGGACGAAGAATGTCGTCGGGATCTGGAACTCATCCAGCAAATCGAGAATCCGCGACAGCGCCCGATAGGGGCCATAACCACCGAAACCGAAATACTCGGGCTTGCGCCAGATCGAACCGTTGAGCATGGCATCGCCGGTCGGGCCATCGAGGTCGAAGGCCAGGGCGAGGCAGGCTGTGTGCTGGTCCGGCCAGGTGGGTTGGGGTGAGGAGGACATGTGGTGCTCCAACTATTAAAAGTAAACGCCGAACCCTGTGGGAGTCGATCACAAATCTGTGGTCAGTCTGCAAACCTGTAGGAGCGAAGCTTGCTCGCGAAGAGGCCAGTGCATTCAACATCTATGTCATCTGACAGACCGCCTTCGCGGGCAAGCCTCGCTCCTACGGGCAAGCATTACTTGCCGGCGTTAATGGTCACGGTCTTGATCGCACCCAATTCCAGGTCCCACTTCTTCAGGATCGCCTGGTAGCTGCCGTCATCGACCATGCTCTGCATCGCCACTTTCACCGCTTCACTCAGCTCAGGCTTTTTCTTGCTCACGCCCAGACCGGTGAACTGCTTGGAAATCGGCAGGCCCACGGTTTTGTACATGTCCTTTTCCTGGGTCTTGAGGTACGGCAGGGTTTCGCTGCCTTGCATGGCCGCGTCGATACGGCTCTGACGCAGTTGCGCACGGGCGTCGGCCGAGCCTTCGGTGCCGATCACGTTGATCGCAGGCTTGCCGGCGGCTTCGCAGTTGGCCTTGCTCCATTCGGCGATTTCCGCCGGGAACGTGGTACGTCGGCTAGTGCCGACTTTCTTGCCGCACAGGTCGATGATTTCGTTCGTGTCCTTGTTTTTCTGCAAGGTGTAGAACTGCGGGCCGCTGGTGAAGTAGTCGACGAAGGTCACACTGGCCTGACGCTCGGCGGTGTCGGTCATGCCTGACATCACCATGTCGACGCGGTCGGTGGTCAGCGCGTTGATCATTTGTTCGAAGCCGGTTTCCTGCCATTTGATCTTCACGCCCAGCCGTTCGGCAAGGGCATTGCCTAGGTCAACGTCGAGCCCTGTGAGGGTATTGGTGGCCGGGTCCTTGAAATCCATTGGCGGGTAGTTCGGCATGATCGCTACCACGACCTCGCCCTTGTCCTTGATGCTGGCCGGTAGTTCGGCGGCCCAGGTGAAGCTGGAAGCCATAACGCCTGCGAGTACTGCTGGGATAACTATGTTCTTCATGGTCGTTCTCTTATGAGTGTTATTACGCAGCTCTTGGTTTCCGAGGCTGGCGCTTAGGTTCGAACGGCAGAAATGAAGCTTTGGGTGCGTGGGTTTTGCGGACTTATTAGTATTTCTTCGGGGCTTCCAGCCTCCACGATCTGTCCTTCGTCCATGAACACCATGCGGTTGGAAACCTCGCGAGCGAAGCCCAGTTCATGGGTGACGACGATCATGGTCATGCCGGTCTGCGCCAGATCGCGCATCACCGACAGCACCTCACCGACCAGTTCCGGGTCGAGTGCCGAAGTGGGTTCATCGAACAGCATCAGCTTGGGGCGCATGGCCAACGCGCGGGCAATCGCCACCCGTTGTTGCTGACCACCCGACAGTTCGATCGGGTAGCTGTTGCGCTTGTCGGCCAGGCCGACGCGAGCGAGCAATTCCAAGGCTTCTTCGTGCGCTTCTTTGGGCGAACGCTTGAGCACCTGGCACGGCCCTTCGATGATGTTTTGCAGCACAGTCATGTGCGGGAACAGGTTGAAACGCTGGAACACCATGCCGGTGGCCAGGCGCTGACGGGCGATCTGCGACTCGTTGAGTTCGTGCAGCTTGTTGCCGACGATGCGGTAACCCACCAGTTCGCCGTCGACCCACAGGCCGCCCTTGTCGATTTTTTCCAACTGATTCACGCAGCGCAGCAGGGTGCTCTTGCCGGAGCCGGACGGGCCGATGATGCACAGCACTTCGCCTTGCTCGACCTCGATGTTGATGTCCTTGAGCGCGTGGAAATGGTCGTAGTACTTGTTCAGGCTCACGGCCTTGACGATGCTTCTCATGTGGGGCTCCTCAAGAACGCTTGCCGGCGCCGCGAGCGAAACGACGCTCCAGACGGCTTTGACCAAAGGACAGAACAGTGACGGTGGCCAGGTACCAGATACCGGCGACGATCAGCAGCTCCATCACGCGGGCGTTGGCGTAGTAGATGTTCTGGGCGTTGTAGAGCAGTTCCGAGTACTGGATGACGCTCGCCAGGGAGGTCATTTTCACCATGCCGATGAACTCGTTGCCCACCGGCGGAATGATGATCCGCATGGCCTGGGGCAGGATGATCCGGCGCAAGGCTTGCAGGCGTGGCATGCCGATCGACTTGGCGGCTTCGTACTGCCCGGTGTCGACCGAGAGCAGACCGGCGCGCACCACTTCGGCGGTGTAGGCGCCCTGGTTGATGCTCAAGCCGAGGAGGGCGGCGGCGAAGGGCGTCATCAGGCTCACGGTGTCCATTTCGAACAGGCCGGGGATACCGATGGTGGGGAAGATCAGCGCCAGGTTGAACCACAGCAGCAGTTGCAGAATCAGCGGCGTACCGCGAAACAGCCAGGTGTAGGTCAGCGCCACATAGCGCAGGATCGGATTGGCCGACATGCGCATGATCGCCGTGATCACCCCGAACACGATGCCCAGCGCCATCGCCAGCACCGCCATGACGATGGTGTTGAGCAAGCCCCACATAATGGCCTGAGAGGTGAGGAACTGGCCGATGTACGACCATTCGATCTTGCCTTCGGCGAAGGCCCGTACCAGACCGACAATCGCAATCACGATCACCGTGGCGAAGAAAATCCGCCCGTAGTAACGCCGTGGTACATGCTGGTACTGGGTGATATCGAACTGGTTTTCCGCCAGTTTGCGCTCCGACTGGAGTCGTTCTGCCTGAGTCTGGCTCATGTTGGTTCTCCGTACGCTGGTATTAATCCCTGTAGGAGCGAAGCTTGCTCGCGAAGGCGGTGGATCAGTTGTAATCAGTGTTTACTGACCCACCGCCTTCGCGAGCAAGCTTCGCTCCTACAGGGTTTCGCCGTGAATCAGAGGCGGAAACCCTGATAGTTCTCGGTCCATTGCTGCTGGGCGGCGAGGGCGGTTTTCAGTCGGCCGATCTGCTCGCGCACCTGTTGTGGCGCGGTGCCGCCCCAGCCGCTGCGGGCGGCGATGGCGGCTTCGAGGGTCAGGCTGTCGCGCACCTCAGGCTTGAGGCGTGGATCGATCTCGGCCAGCAGCGCAGGCGAGGCTTCCCACAATTCGATCTCTTGTTTCTCGCAGGCCTGGACCAGCGCGCCGGTGATTTCGTGAGCTTCCTTGAACGGCACGCCGCGCACCGCCAGCCAGTCGGCCACTTCGGTGGCCAGGGTGAAGCCCAGCGGTGCCTGACGACGCAACTCTTCGACGTTGACCTTCATGGTCGCGACCATTCCGGCCATGGCCGGCAACACCAGCAGCAGGGTGTCGACGCTGTCGAGCACGCCGTTCTTGTCTTCACTCAAGTCGCGGTTGTAGGACAGCGGCAGTGATTTGAGGGTCGACAGCAAACCGGTCAGGTTACCGATCAGGCGACCGGCCTTGCCCCGGGCCAGTTCAGCGATGTCCGGGTTTTTCTTCTGCGGCATGATCGAACTTCCGGTGGCGTAGGCATCGTCCAGTGCGACCCAGCGAAATTGCCGCGACGACCAAAGGCAGAATTCTTCGGCGAGGCGGGAAATGTTGATCCCCAGCATGCTGGCGATAAACAGGAACTCGGCAACGTGATCGCGGCTGGCCACGGCGTCGATGGAGTTTTCGCACACGCCGCTATAGCCCATTTCCTTGGCCGACTGCTGCGGCAGGCGAGCGATGGCGGAACCGGCCATGGCCGCCGCACCGAGTGGCGACAGCGAGGTGCGCACATCCCAATCCACTAGGCGCTGCACGTCACGCAGCATCGATTGGGCGTGGGCCAGCAAGTGGTGAGCAAAGACGATTGGCTGGGCCTGTTGCAGATGAGTGAAACCGGGGCAGATGCTCTCGATGTGTTGTTCGGCCTGATCCACCAGCGCTTGTTGCAAGGCCAACACTTCAACGGCCAGGGTGCGCACGTGATCACGCAGGAACAGTCGAAGGTCGTTGGCGGTCTGGTCGTTGCGCGAACGGCCGGCGCGCAGCTTGCCGCCCAGTGCGCCGAGGCGTTCGGTCAGCAGGCGCTCGATGAAGGTGTGGACGTCTTCATCGTCCAGCGTCGGCGCGATGCTGCCGGCACGGAAGTCATCACCGATACGCTCCAGAGCGTCGAGCATGGTCTGGGTTTCCTGCTCGCTCAACAGCCCTGCGCGCTGCAATTCCCGGGCATGCGCCTTGGAGCCGGCGAGATCGTACGGGGTGAGGCGAAAGTAGCGCTCGGGGCAACGGGACAGGGCCGCCAGGGCTTCGGACGGGCCGCTCTTGAAGCGGGCACCCCAGAGACGGTCGGTGGTTTGAGACATTGTTGTTTTTCCTCGTCGTTGCTCGGAAGTTAAAAATTAATCCGGTGTGAGACCGAAGAGCTTCGCGGGCAAGCCTCGCTCCTACAGATCACCAGTGTGCAGAACCTGAAACACCCGCCGAAAATCATTCGGGCGTGGTTCGGCTCAATCAATATTCAAGGGCAGGGGAAAGCGCAGTTGCTAAATGGCGAGAGCTGATCGAAGTGTCAGCTTTTAATAGTTCGAAATCAGTGAGTTGGCACTGATTGGCGGGATTTATTAACGGTTGCCAAGCCTTGTTTTCTGTGTTCATTATTATTAGCCAGCACTGTTTTTGTTGTTGGACACAGATTGTTGAATAGGGCGCCAGAGGTAAATAAGCATTATGGAAACCCCACTTTCCAATTCCGGAAACCCGCCGCCAAAATCGGTACATCGGGCACCGCTGGCCCTCAGCGGTCTGGACTTCAAACTGCTCAAAGTATTCAAGGCTGTGGTCGAGGCTGGCGGCTTCAGCGCAGCGCAGAATGAGTTAAATGTGGGCCTGGCGGCCATCAGCAAACAGATCTCCGACCTCGAGATTCGCATCGGCATGCGCCTGTGTACCCGAGGGCGGGAAGGTTTTCACCTGACCGAAGAAGGCCGTCTGGTGTACCAGGCGTCAATCGATTTGTTTGCCTCCGTCGATAACTTTCGTGACCGGCTTAGTTCAGCTCAGAACGAACTTATTGGCGACCTTGGAGTGGGTGTTATTGACAATACGATCACGGATGCTAATTCGCCGTTAGTTGCAGCGCTTAGAAAAATAAATGAAGAGTCGCCAAAAGTAAGATTTCAACTTCAAGCGTCGCAGTTAGATGAGGTAGAAAGAGGCGTAGTCGAAGGGCGGCTAGTGGCCGGGATCGTGCCGGTTTATCAGAAAAGAGAAGAGTTCGATTACTTCCCGCTTTATGAAGAACGCTCGTACGTGTATTGCGCCGTTGGCCATCCACTGTTCGCGATGCCGGAGGCGGACATGGGCAGTAACGTGTTGCTGGATTACGAGTGCATCAACCACCGCTACGCGATCCATCGGGACAAACTGAATTTTGCCCGCTACGACAGCTTTTCCGCCTCGGCGACTCAAGTGGAAGCCGTGGCGCTGCTGGTCAAGACCGGCCGTTTTGTGGGTTTTCTGCCCGAGCATTACGCAGCAACACTGGTGGCTCAGGGACAGTTTCGGGCGGTGCGGCCGGACCTGATCAACATCGTCACGCCGTTCAATCTGATCCTGCGCCACAACACCGTGCGCAGTCCGTTGGTGAAGGCGTTTGCCCAGGCGCTGGGTGTGGATTTGAAGGCGACGGTTTGACATCAATGTGGCTAACAGTAACTAGCGGACAATACATGCCTATGTAGGAGCTGCCGCAGGCTGCGATCTTTTGATCTTGATCTTCGGCAACATCGAAACCGCCAAAAGATCGCAGCCTTCGGCAGCTCCTACAGTCGCCAACAGGTCCGGCCCAAACTACGGTTTCAAATGCAGCAACACGAAATCGTTTTTATCGAAACGTCCGCTCAACACCGGTTGCAGGGCCCCGAGCGAAGTCCCTTGCAAGGCCTTATAGTCGCTTCGATCCATCATCAACCAAGCCGGCGCAGAGAGGGCTTCCAGTTCCTGAATCGATTCGGTGAACACCGGTTGCAAATCCTGCTCGATATTGACCATGAACTTGATCGCCTTGGCATCCTTGCCCATACCGTGCAGCACCAGCGGCGCCGGGTCTTTCTGAACCTCTGCAAACGCGGCTCGGCTGAAGGTTTGCGTGTCGTAAAGCTGACGCTCAACCGGTTCAAACACCAGGATATAAACCGACCACAGCGCCAGGACTGCGCAACCGGCCAATACTTCGGCCCGCCAACGAGATCGGAACCACACCACCAGCGCGATGATCTGCAACGCGACAAGCACGATCAGTACCGGCACAAAGGCAGCCGGTTGCGTTGGCAGGCGCCGCTGCGCGATCAGCAATCCAATGATCAACAGCCCCGGAATCAGCAACCACAGCCCTTGAATTAATGTCCGCAACCCACCGAACACCCGACCCTGCGCCACCTGAAACGGGTACGCCGCAATGATCGCCGCCATGGGCAGCATCGGCAGCAGGTAACGGGCCTTTTTCGCTTGGGGGATCGACAGGCCAATCATCACGATCAACCCGGCCGCCGTGCAGTACTGCAACAGCCGCAATGCGGGACCGGCCTGCCGTGGATTCGTCAGCCAGACCGCGGCCAATACCAGCAACGCCAGCGGATAAGCGAGCGCATAGTTACCCAGCGAACGGGTGAAGTAATACAGCGAACCGCTAACCCCCTCGCTGCCGTCCATGCGCCCCAGGAACTGCATGCGCACCACGTTTTGCATAAAGGCCGGTCCGCCAATGGTTTCGGCCAACCACAGCAGCACGCCGACACATACCGCCAGCAACACGGCCGCCAGCAAGCCGAAACCGAACAACCGCGACCATTGGCGATTGAGCACGTAATAACTGCATAGCATACCGGTAGGAATCACCAGCCCGATCGGCCCGCGAACCCCGAAGCCCAGCAGCAACAAGGCAAGAAGTAATGGCAGCCGACGAGGCATCGCGAAATGATCGGTGGCGTACCCCAGGTAGAACACCGAAAACGCGACGGCCGCCAGCATCAGGTCCTGGGACACGGCACGGGTTTCAGTGACAAAGGTACTGGTCAGCAACATCAGGGCGATGCTCAGCAGCGCCCAGCGTCTGGAGTACGGCGCGAGCAACCGGTACATCAACGTGACAATCACAGCAGCAGCGATGGCGCTCGGCAACCAGGCGCTGAGGCTGTTGACCTGCCCGAACGGCAGGGACAACAACCAGATGAACAGCGTCGAAACCGCTGAGTAATCGGCATAGGGCTGACCATAAGTAGTCGGAAAAACCGATGGCCCGTGACGCAGCATCTCCTGGGCGAACAGCACGAACCGCGAGTCAAAACCGATCGCCGCTTGCTGATAAACCCCGGCGATGAACAGCATTAGCGCCAGCAGCCCAATCCCCACGGACTGCCGACGAATGCCGGGCGAAACCGTGTTCACGCCACGACCGAGGCCGCTGGCCATTGCTGATGGGGAATCGGCAGGTTGCGCGATTCACCGCGGCCCATCGGGAAGTACAGGAAACCGCTGCGGGCCAGGCGCTCGGTGTCGTACAGGTTGCGCCCGTCAAAGATCACCGGTGCGTTAAGCCGCTGCTGGATCAGGTTGAAGTCCGGCGCTTTGAACTGCTGCCACTCGGTGCAGATGATCAAGGCGTCGGCCCCGGTAAGAACCGATTCTGGTGTGCCCATGAGCATCAGCTTAGATTCGTCCGGGTAAAGGTGCTGGGTTTCCTGCATGGCTTCCGGGTCGAACGCCCGCACACGAGCCCCGGCGGCCCACAGCGATTCCAGCAGCACCCGGCTCGGCGCATCGCGCATATCGTCGGTATTCGGCTTGAAGGCCAGGCCCCACACGGCGAAGGTCTTGCCGCGCAAATCGCCCTTGTAGAAGGCGTTGATGCGTTCGAACAGTTTGTGTTTCTGCCGCTGGTTGATGGCTTCCACCGCTTGCAGCAGGTCGCTGGAGCAGTGGGCCTCTTCGGCACTGTGAATCAGCGCACGCATGTCCTTGGGGAAACACGAGCCACCGTAACCGCAGCCCGGATAGATGAAGTGGTAACCGATGCGCGAATCGGCACCGATGCCCAGCCGCACCGATTCGATGTCGGCGCCCAGGTGTTCGGCCAGTTCGGCAATCTGGTTGATGAAACTGATCTTGGTCGCCAGCATGCAGTTGGCGGCGTATTTGGTCAGCTCGGCGCTGCGCAGGTCCATGAACATGATGCGGTCATGGTTGCGGTTGAACGGGGCGTAGAGGTCACGCATCACGTCGCGCACGTCATCGCGTTCACAGCCGATGACGATGCGGTCCGGGCGCCGGCAATCGGCCACGGCCGAACCTTCCTTGAGAAACTCGGGGTTGGAGACGATATCGAACTGCAGCAGCCGACCGACCTTGAGCAGGCACTTTTCAATATGCGCGCGCAGCGTATCGCCCGTGCCCACTGGCACCGTGGATTTCTCCACCAGAATCACCGATTGTTCGCGATGACGCGCCACCGCTTCACCCACCGACAGCACGTAGCGCAGGTCCGCCGAACCATCCTCCCGGGACGGCGTGCCGACGGCGATGAACAGCACCTGGCCATGTTGCACCGCGAATTGTTCGTCCGTGGTGAACTGCAGCCGTTTGGCTTCCAGGTTTTCGCGCACCAGGCTGGCCAGCCCCGGTTCGAAGATGCTGACGTGGCCTTGTTGCAGCAACGCAACCTTCTTCTCGTCAATGTCCATGCACACCACGTCGTGGCCGACTTCAGCCAGGACGGCGGCCTGCACCAGACCAACATAACCGCTACCAAATACACTGATTTTCATGAAGCACTCCTGATAGTGGGCGCGTGAGCAGGTCGAGAGTTGATGGTGATGACACCGAGGATGACCAGCGCCACCCCGAGGGTTTTCGAAAGGCTGAAGGATTCGTTGAACAACGGCAGGCTGGCGGCCAGCACGTACACCAGCGCGTAGCTGATGCTCAGCAGCGAATAGGCCCGGCCCAGGGGCAGATCCCGCAGGGCGGCGAGCCAGGTAATCATCGACACGGCGTAGGCGAGGATGGCGGCCAGCACGACAAATACAGCGGACACATCGACGCTGCCGTTGCTCAAGGAGGCCTGCCATTGTTCGGGATGCGGCAAGCGGGTCATGCTCCAGCGCATGCCCAACTGCGCGGCGCTGCCCAGCAGCACGCTGCTCAGGGCGAAGGCGAGTCCGCGACGCAGGCTCATGCGTGTTGCCCCAGTAGCGCCACGCCAGCGATCACCAGCGCCACGCCCAGCCAGTGACGACGGTCGATGGTTTCATGAAAGACGAAACGGGCGACCAGTGTGATCAACACGAAATTCAGGCTGAGCATGGGATAGGCAACGCCGACTTCGAGGCGCTGCAACACCAGCAGCCAGACCAGCAAGCCCAATCCCAGAGAGGCGAGCGCCAGCCACAGCCACGGCGAGCGTAGTTTCTCGCCCAAGCCCGACGTTTTGCCGCGCCAACTTTCCACGGTGTACTTCTGGGCGATTTGGCCCAGGCAGGTCAGCAGGCAGGCAGCCAATACGAGCAGCAGGCTCATGACGCCCCCTGAGGAAAGATCAGAATCACCAGGTTGCCTTGTTCATAACGTTTGCCATCCTTGGGCAGTCGTTCGATTTCTTGCAGCTCGCCATCGCCCTTGACCCGCATCACCACGCCGACCGAACCACTCTGGCGGGCTGCGCGCATCCACTGTTGCACCTTGTCCGGGTCGACTCGCTGCCTCACTGAATCAGGATAGGCGAGGCCATATTTCAATTCGCCTATCGTGTTGTATAACGCCACGTCGGGGCGTTTCAGACGCCAAGCCAGGGCTGAAGCGGCGCCCAGATCGTTGCTCAACAGCTTGCCGGTCTGCGCTAGTTCTTCGGCGTGCTCAAGGATGAACTGGTCAGGCATCTTGTTCGCCACCACCGAGTCGGGCATCCCGGCCGGCAGCACACCGATCAGCAGCAAACTGCCGAAGGCCGGTGCCGCCCAGCATTGCAACGGGCGGAACGCTTGCAGCAGGTTGGCCATGATCCAGCCGATCAACCCGATGAACACCAGTACCAGGTTGTGCAGTTCATGGTCGTACAGCGGTTTTTTAAGTTGCAGATAGATCAGCGCAATCAGGGTGATCAGGCCCAGCGTCAGGTTCAGCAGGCCATTGATCCCCAGTACCCGGCCCCGTTCCAGCTTCAGACGGTCGGCCAGTGCATGGCCCAGCAACAGCGCCAGGGGCAGCAGGCAGGGCAAGATGTAGGTCGGCAATTTGCCGTTGCTCAGGCTGAAAAACGCCAATGGCATCAACAGCCACAGCAACAGGAAAGCGATGCCTGCCTGATGCCGGGTCTGCCACGCCTGTTTCAGCGCCGACGGCAGCAACGCTGCCCACGGCAGACTGAACGCCACCAGCAACGGGAAATAGAACCACCAGGGTGCGTCATGCTGGGCGTCATCCCCGGCGAAACGGCGAATGTGTTCGTGCCAGAAGAAGAACCGCCAGTAATCGGGTTCCTGCGCGTGCACCGCCAAGGCCCACGGCAGGCTCACCGCGATGGCCACGACAATCGCCACCGGGCCGTAAGTCAGCAGCTCCCGCCAGCGTTTTTGCCAGAGCATCCAGGGCAGGGCGATCAGCACCGGCAGCAGCCAGGCGAGGAACCCCTTGGTCATGAAGCCCATGCCGCAGGCCAGCCCCAGCACCGCCCAACCGAGCAGGCGCCGGCCACGGCTGACGCTGTCCAGCGCAAACCACAAAGCCACCAGGCTCAAATTGACCCAGAAGGTGAATTGCGGATCGAGATTGGCGTAGCCGGCTTGCCCGGCGACGATAGTAAAACTCATGTACAGCAGCGCGCAGGCGAAGCTCTTGCGCGGCTCGTTCCACAACCGTCGGGCGATCAGGTAACACAGCAACACGCTCAGCCCGGTGCTCAGCACCGAGGCGATGCGCACACCAAACAGGTTGTCGCCAAACAGCGCCTGGCCGATGGCGATCATCCAATAGCCGGCCACTGGCTTTTCGAAGTAACGCAGGCCCATGAAGTGCGGCGACACCCAGTTACCGCTCAGGAGCATGTCCTGGCTGATCTGGGCGTAACGGGTTTCGTCGGGAATCCATAAACCATGGGTGCCCAGCGGCAGCAAGTACGCCAGCGCCAAGACGACCAGCAAAAACGGCAGTGCCCAGCGCTTGCTCATGCGCCTTGTACCCCCAGCCAGCCTTCTCGGCCCTCGAGGGTGCCGCGCGCGACATGACCCAAGGGTAAAGTGGCGGGCGCCTCGGGCAGCAGATCGCCCAAGGGTTGGAAATGAATGTCCTGCCGGCGCGCATCGGCCAGCAGTTGACGGAAATCGTTGGCCATTAGAATCCCTTCTACTTCGGCATGGATCGTGTAGACGTTGAGTGCTTGCGGGGCGAACCGCTCAAGAATGAAGGCATTGAAGTCTTTGGCCGCGACGTTCGGGCCGACCACCTCATCGAAGGTCGGCAAGTCCACCGGAATCTGCGGTGTCCCCGGACTGCCATCGGCCAACGTCGGCCGGAACAGGCGCTGGCCCCGACAATCGCTGTTGTAGCGAAAGCCGAAACCCTGCTTGGCCTCGATCACACGCTCGTCCGCCCGCCAGCCGGCAGACGCCGAGCACTCGACTTTTTGCCCGAGGATGTCACTGAGGCTGTCGACGCCACGGCGAATCTGTTCGATCAGTTGCGCCTGGCTCCAGCGCCCGGCATTGGCCTGCCAGCCGTGGTGATCCCAAGCGTGCAGGCCGACTTCATGCCCGGCCGCCAGGGTCTGACGCATCAGGTGCCCGAGGTCGCGGCCGATCGGTTTGCCCGGCCACGCGGTGCCGGCCAGCAAAATGTCCCAGCCATACAGGCCGGCAGCGTTGGAACGGAGCATTTTCCAGAGAAACTGCGGGCGGATCAGGCGCCACAAGTGGCGGCCCATGTTGTCCGGCCCGACACTGAAGAAAAACGTCGCCTTGACCTGAGCCTCATCGAGCATGTCCAGCAGATGCGGCACCCCCTCACGGGTGCCTCGGTAAGTGTCGACATCGATTCGTAGGCCTGCCTGCATCAGCATGATTCTTCTGTAGATTCTCGCTCCGCGACTTCGAGCATGGCTTCACGCAAGAAGAAGTCCAGCGTGTTGCCGATGGTCTCGCTCATCTCGACCGTTGGTATCCAGTCAAGCAGACGTTTGGCATTGGCGATGCTCGGTTTGCGATGAGACACGTCCTGATAGCCAGTGCCGTAAAAGGCTTTGCTTTCGATGTCGCGGAATCCGGCGAACGGCGGGAAGTTGTTGCGCAGCGGGTGAGCCTCGAACTGACGCAGCAGCTCTTCGCCCAACTGACGAATGCTGGCCTCGTTATCCGGGTTGCCGATGTTGATGATCTGGCCGTTGCAGGCATCGTTCTCGTTGTCGATGATCCGCGCCAAGGCTTCGACGCCATCGGCGATGTCGGTGAAGCAACGTTTTTGCTCACCGCCATCGAACAGGCGAATCGGTGTGCCTTCCACCAGGTTCAGGATCAGTTGGGTGATGGCACGGGAACTGCCGATGCGTGCCGAATCCAGACGGTCCAGGCGCGGGCCCATCCAGTTGAAAGGGCGGAACAGGGTGAAATTCAGGCCTTTCTGGCCGTAAGCCCAGATCACCCGGTCGAGCAACTGCTTGGAGGTCGAGTAGATCCAGCGTTGCTTGTTGATCGGACCGACCACGAGGTTGGAGCTGTCTTCGTCGAAGTTGCCATCCTGGCACATGCCATAGACTTCGGAGGTCGACGGGAAGATCACGCGCTTGTTGTACTTGACGCAGTAGCGAACCAGTTTCAGGTTCTCTTCGAAATCCAGTTCGAACACCCGCAGCGGATTGCGCGTGTATTCGATCGGCGTGGCAATCGCCACCAGCGGCAGAACCACGTCGCACTTCTTGATGTGGTACTCGATCCACTCCGAATGGATGCTGATGTCGCCTTCGACGAAGTGGAAGTTCGGATGGCTGCGCAGCCGCTCGATGGCGTCCGAGCCGATGTCCAGGCCGTACACTTCATAGCGGTCGTCACGCAGCAAGCGTTCGGACAGGTGATTGCCGATGAAACCGTTGACGCCGAGGATCAGCACCCGGGTGCGACGCGGTGCACCGCCCGATTCGGCGCCACGCAGCACCGAGCCATCGACCAGCCCCAGTTCGTTGGCCAGTTGCGGGCCGCTCAGGTACAGGCCGTTGTCGTTACGCTGGCCGGCGTTGATCACCAGCGAGTCTTCGCCGCAAGCAATGCGCAGCGGATCGACACTGATGACCCGGCCCGGTGCCTGGCCTTCATTGCCCTTGACGACGTCCGCGCTCCAGACAATCAGCTTGTGCTCGCCCACGGCGCAGAAGGCGCCCGGGTAAGGCTGGGTCACGGCGCGGACCAGATTGAACAGCTCTTGAGCCGGTTTGTTCCAGAGCAGTTTACCGTCCGCCGGGGTGCGACGGCCGAACACCGTGGCGTTGGATTCGTCCTGTGGGGTTTCGCTGACTTTGCCCTCAAGCAGCGCGGGCAGTGTGTCGCGCAGCAGATCGGTGGCCGCCAGGCGCAATTTACCGTGCAAGGTCAGCGCGGTGTCGGTGCGCGCAATCGCCACCCGTTGCTGGGCGATGATCGCGCCGGCGTCGGCACGTTTGACCATGCGGTGCAGGGTCACGCCGGTTTCCGTTTCACCGTTGACCAGCACCCAGTTGGCCGGTGCCCGGCCACGGTAGCGAGGCAGCAATGAGCCATGCAGGTTGAACGCACCTTTACTGGCCGTGGCCAACAGCGGTTCGCTCAACAGATTGCGGTAGTAGAACGAGAACAGGTAATCGGGGTTGAGTTTGCTGATGCGCTCGATCCACAGCGGGTGGTTGGCGTCTTCCGGGGCGTGCACCGGGATGCCTTTGCGCGCGCACAACTGCGCAACCGAGGCATAGAACGCGTTTTCATTCGGATCGTCGGGATGGGTGAACACGGCGGCAATCTCGTAACCCGAGTTGAGCAGGGTTTCGATGCCGGCACAGCCAATATCGTGATAAGCGAAGACAACAGCTTTTGCGCTCATGAGAGAACCTGATCTGAAGAAGTGGAAGTGAGGCCGTCGACGATGACAACGGGAGCAGAGACAGAAGGGGTGCTACGCAGAACCTTTTCGATGAAGAACCGTGGACGCGCCCGGACGTCGCTGTACATGCGGCCCAGGTACTCACCCAACAGGCCCATGCCGATGAATTGCCCGCCGGTAAAAACGAACAGCACGGCGAACAGCACAAACAGACCGTCGCCGGCCCACTCCGCGCCGAAGACCAGGCGCAGGACAATCAGCATGACGGCGAACAGCAGGCCGATGCCGGCCATGCCGAAGCCGACGATGCTCAGTAATCGCAACGGTGTGGTGGTCATGCAGGTGATCAGGTCGAACATCAGGCTGATCAAGCGCATCGGGCTGTATTTGGATTCGCCGTGTTCGCGCTCGGCGTGGGTCACCAGAATTTCCGTGGTGTGGCGGGCGAAGCTGTTGGCCAGGATCGGGATGAAGGTGCTGCGTTCACGGCAAGCGAGCATGGCGTCGACGATGGTCCGGCGATAGGCGCGCAGCATGCAGCCGTAGTCACTCATGGCAACGCCGGTGGAGCGTTGCACGGCGAGGTTGATCAGCTTCGACGGCCAGCGGCGCAAGGCCGAGTCCTGACGGTTACTGCGCACCGTGGCAACCACGTCGTAGCCCAGTTCTGCCTGAGCCACCAGCCGCGGGATTTCTTCCGGCGGGTTTTGCAGGTCGGCGTCGAGGGTGATGACCACATCACCCTTGCACTGTTCGAAACCGGCCATGATCGCCGCGTGCTGGCCGTAGTTACGGTTGAGAATGACCGCCACCACCGGGCTGCACTCGCGATTGGCAGCGTCCTCGAGGATTTGCGCCGAGTTGTCGCGACTGCCGTCATCGACCAACACGATTTCGTAATCCTGGTGCAGTTGCTGGCACGCCGCTTCGGTGCGCCGGAGCAACTCGGGCAGGCTGTCTTGCTCGTTGTAGATCGGAATGACGATTGATACGCAACGGATCGGATAAGGTTTCACAGGTTTCTGTCCAGTGTTTTTTCAATGGCGCCGACGACACGATCGACATCATCGGTGGTCATGTCGGGGAACAACGGGATCGAACACAGCCGCGCCGAATTCCATTCGGTGTTGGGCAGGTAGATGTTGGGGAAACGCTGGCGGTAGTACGTGTGCAGGTGCGTGGCGATGAAGTGAATGCCGGTACCGATGTTCTGTTCTTGCAGGGCTTTCATGAACGCCTCGCGGTCCAGCCCGCAACGTTCGGTGTCGATACGCAGAATGAACAGGTGCCAGGCGTGCTGCTGCGCATACGCCGGAATGGCCAGTGGTTGCACTGGCAAGCCTTCCAGGCATCGCAAATAGGTTTGGGCCAGCGCCGTGCGCTTGGCGTTGATCGCGTCCAGACGCTCCAGTTGCACCAGGGCGATGGCCGCGTTGATGTCGGCCAGGTTGTACTTGAATCCGGGTTCGATCACCTGGGCCTGGGGCTTGCGGCCGTGGGTGAGGCGATCGTAGGCATCGACGCCCAGGCCATGAAACTTGAGCATGCGCACCCGAGTCGCCAGGGCTTCATCGTCACTGACAAACATCGCGCCCTCGGCGCAGGTCATGTTCTTGATCGCGTGGAACGAGAAGATCGCCGTGCCTTGGGCACCGACGTGCCGACCTCTGTAGAAAGTGCCCGCCGCATGCGCTGCGTCTTCGATGACGGCGATGCCATGTTTGTCGGCCAGCGCGTAGAGCGGATCGAGGTCGAACGCCGCGCCGGCGTAATGCACCGGAATGATTGCCTTGGTGCGCGGTGTGATTGCTGCTTCGATGCTCGCCAGTTCGCTCATCAACGTGTCGCGGTCAACGTCGACGAAAACCGGCGTCGCGCCGAGCAGGCAGATCATGTTGGCGGTCGATACCCAAGTCTGGGACGGGGTAATGACTTCGTCGCCGGGACCGATTCCCAATGCCAGTAATGTGATGTGCATGCCGCCGGTGGCTGAAGACAATGCGACGGCATGGCGACAACCGACATAGTTGGCGAAGTGTTCTTCCAGTTGCTGGTTTTTCGGCCCGGTGGTAATCCAGCCAGAGCGCAGTACTTGCTCTACGGCAGCAATTTCTTCATCGCCGATACTGGGGCGCGAGAAGGGGAGAAACGCCTGATTCATAGTAATCTCCGGGCGAACGAAGCCCTTCAGCGAAATCGCTGAAAGAAGCGTATTTTCAAAGGCTTAGCCGGTAAGCCAAGAAGCCATCAATTGACTTTCCGGGCCATGACCGGCAGCGTGACGGCCCCTCGGGCTCGTCGAATGAAGGGAAGGTTAGACCCGATTTTGTCAAAGGAACATGAAAAACCGGTAGGCGAATCGTTTATCTGAAGCTCATACAGCCACTGTTCAGACTTCTGCCGCTTATCGTGCTTTTTATAGGAAAAGACTTACAGAAGTGTCCGCGTTAAAGAACTTGTGTTGCATTCCTTAGTTGTTTTGTTGAACTTTATTCATTTCAAGGCCGTTTCATTGATTGACTTACCTGCTACTGAATCCATCGCTTCAAAAGCCAACCCGTTAACCCTGTATCTGGCGCGCCTGGCACCGTCCAGCCAGTTGACCATGCGTTATGTATTGCAGGACGCCGCCGACCGTCTGGACTTCGAAGACGTAAACATCGACGAGATTCCCTGGCATCAACTGCAACCCGAGGATGTCGTTGCACTGGTGGCGACCTTGCGCGAAGACGGCTACGCACCCAACACCTCGTCGCTGTACGTTAACGCGGTGCGCGGGGTGATGAACGAAGCGTGGCGCATGAGCCTGATCAGTCAGGAGCACTTGCTGAAAATGCGTTCGGTCAAAGGCATTGCCGGCACACGACTGTCCCAGGGGCGCAACCTCAAGCGCACCTTGATTCGCGACTTGATGGAGGTTTGCGCCGCCGATCCACGGCCACAAGGGCTGCGGGATGCGGCAATCATCGGGATTCTGTACGGTTCGGGGATGCGCAAATCGGAATCGGTGAATCTGGACCTGGCCCAGGTGGATTTCACCGAACGCAGCCTGTGCGTCACCGCCAAGGGCAACAAACAGCTGATCAAGTACGCGCCAGCCTGGGCCTTCGCCAAACTGGATGCGTGGCTGCAGTTGCGGCGTTCGCAGTTAAAGGAGGGCGAGACGGACGATCCGTTCCTGTTCAACCGCATCCGTCGTGGCAGCCACATTACCCGCGAGCGCATCACCAAACATGCGATCTATTACATTGCCCGGCAACGCGGTGCACAAGTCGGGGTGAAAATCATGCCGCACGATTTCCGGCGGTCGTTCATCACCCGAGTGATTGAAGAGCACGACCTGTCGATCGCGCAGAAACTGGCCCACCACAGCAACATCCAGACCACCGCCAATTACGATGTGCGCGACGACAACGAACGCCGTCGGGCGGTTGATCGCTTCGATTTGTAATGCCGGTAAGTCAAGACGCAGCACCTGTGGGAGCGTGGCTTGCCCGCGAAGAATGCACCGCGGTTTTTCAGGTACTACGCGTCATCGTTCTTCGCGGGCAAGCCACGCTCCCACAGGATTTTCGTCGCTCAAATTTCTTGACTACCGGCATTACGCCGAAGGGCAGCCTTTTTGCGAGCCGATCGCCTGACTGATCAGCGCAGCTAACCGTTTCACATTGTTCTGATGGGCGAGCACCAGCTCATCAATGCTCGGGCCGGCGGGGGTCTGCAACGTGCTGCGACAGGTGATCAGCGCAGCATCGCCGGGGCTTAGACTACGCAGGCGCCATTTGACGTCGATCAGTGCGTATTGACCGGGGATCGAATCAAAGCGCTGCACGTCCAGTCGCAACGACACTCTGCGTTGCAGATTGCTGGTGACCAGTTGATCGACCAAGGCGCTGCGCAACTCGTCCACCAGGCTCGCCGCCCACCATTCGGTTTCGAGGATCGCCAGGCCACTATTGCCCTGGCGAATGACAATCTGCGGGCGATCGACCTGGGGCGGCACCGTGATGCCTTCGATCTGAATCTCCGCGCCGCCGCTTGCGCCACTCAGTTGGGTCGGGGTCAGGGTATGGAACTGAATCGGATCGCTGCGGCAAGCGGTGAGCAGTAACAGTGCAGTGACCAGCGAGATCTTCAGCGGGAAAGCCATGGGTATTGCTCCTGTGGTCAGTTGCGCGGTGGCGCCTTCATATCCATCGGTGCGGCGTTGTCGGGACGACCGCGAATCAGCGATTCCGGATGCCGGCCCAGGTAATCCGAGAGTTCACGCAAGGAGCGTGACATGCGCCCGAGTTCGTCCAGGGTCTGGGTCAACTGCTCCCGTTGCGGCGAATCCTCGGCCAAGGTCGAACTGGCCGATTGCAAGGCTTTGCTGACGTCCCCCAAGGTGGTCTGCACGCCGGGCAGGGTCCTGGCGTTGAACTGTACGAGGCCCTTGCGCAGTTCGACGAGGTTGCTGTCGAGATTGCCGGCAATGCGATCGATCGGTAGCTGGTTGATCTTGTTGACCATGTTTTCCAGTTTTTCCTGCAACTGCTCGAGGCTGCCAGGAATGGTGGGGATGGTGACGGGGCGGGCGGTTGGATCGAACACGACTTTCTCTGCATCGGGATAGAAGTCGAGCGCGATGTAGAGCTGGCCGGTCAACAGGTTGCCGCTACGGGCCTGGGCTCGCAGGCCGTTTTCGATGAAGCTGCCCATCAGCCGCACGCCAGCGGCTTCGTCATTCGGGTCATGCTTCAAGGCCTCGAGCATTTTGGTATGCGCCTGACCGAGGCGTTGCGGGTAGATCACGATGCCGACATTGACCGGGAAGCTGCGCTTTTTCGCGTCGAAATCCAGATTGACCGAGACGACTCTGCCAAATTCGATGCCAAGGAACTCCACCGGCGCGTCGATCTTCAGCCCGCGCAAGGCCTGATCGAAGCGCAAACTCAGGAACTGCCCCTTGCCAAAGGGGGGCGCGAGGGCGGTTTGCTGGTCTTCGAACAGGTCGAAGGCTTTATTCTCGCTGGCAGGCTGATCATTGGGGCTGTATTCCGGCGCGCGAAACGCGATGCCACCCACCAACAACGAAGACAGGGATTCGGTACTCACCGCAAAACCATTGGCACCCACGCTCACATCGATACCACTGGCATTCCAGAACCGGGTGTTCTGCGTGACGAAGACGTCATGGGGCGAATGCACGAAAATTTCGATGTTCACCCCTTTGCCGTCGGCATTCAGCGCATACGCCACCACTTGCCCGACTGGAATCTTGCGGTAATAGACCGGGGAGCCGATGTCCAGCGAGCCAAGGTCCTGGGTGTGCAGCATGAAGCGCTTGCCCGGCTCGCCATAGGTAATGGGCGGTGGGTTTTCCAGACCAATGAAGTGTTTGGAACGGACATTGGCCACGCCGATGTCGGCACCAATGTAATCGCCTGACAGCAGGGTATCGATGCCCGAGACGCCGCCGGCACCAATGCGCGGTCGCACGACCCAGAATTGCGAATCTTCGCGGGTGAAGTTTTCAGCCTGTTTGTCGAGTTTGATCGTGGCGTTAACGCTTTTCTGATCGTTGCTCAGCTTCACTTCCGAGACATGGCCGATGACCACGCTGCGGTATTTGACCTCGGTCTTGTTGGCCGTAAGACCGCTACCGGTCTTGAACGTGACGGTGATGGTCGGGCCTTCCTGCATCATGCTGTGTATCACCAGGGAGATCCCCACCAGCACCGCAACGATCGGCACAATCCACACCAGCGAAACGCTGAAGCGACGGGTCTTGATACTGGCCTGGCCGGGGTCTTGCGGCCCATCAGTGGCTTGCGACTTCATCCATGACCTCCTCGTTTGGTGGGTTGTTTCGCTTGTTATCCCGCTTGTTATCCCGCTCGTTATCCCGCTCGTTATCCCGCTCGTTATCCCAGATCAGCCGCGGGTCGAAACTCATGGCAGACAGCATGGTGAATACCACCACCAGACCAAAAAACAGAATGCCCAGACGCGGTTGGATATCGCCCAGGGCCTGGAATTTCACCAGTGCGGCGACCAGCGCGACAACAATCACATCGAGCATCGACCAGTAGCCGATCAGCTCGACGAAACGGTAAAGCTTGGAACGCTCCTTGCGCGCCCAAAGGCTGCCGCGTTGCACGGTGATCAGCAGCAGGGAGAGGGCAACGAACTTGATGCCTGGCACCGCGATGCTGGCGATGAAAATAATCAGGGCAATGTCCCACGCACCGTGTGCCCAGAACTCCAGCACCCCGCTCATGATGGTGCTGTCGGAGCCGCTGCCGAACAGACTGGTGTTCATCACCGGCAGCAGATTGGCCGGGATATAAAACACCAGCGAGGTCAGCAAGTAGGCCCATGTGCGGGTCAATGAGTTGGTTTTACGGGCATGCAGTGGCGCGCCGCAGCGGGGGCATTCGTGAGGATTATCCGTTATGTCGCAGGCCAGGCCGCAGCTATGGCACAGGCACAGGTTGAGTTCACTGGCGAACGGTGGCCGGTTCATAGGATGTCCCACAGTTCACGGACATCGCGCCCGGCGATGCGAATCAACAGCAGGCTGAGAACGGCCAGGGCAAACAGGCCGATGCCGGGTATGACGTCCAGCAACCCGGCGAGCTTGAACACTGCGACCATTGCGCCCAGCAGACAGACCTCGAGCATGCTCCAGGGCCTGAGGGTTTCCAGCCAGCGCATGCACAGCTTGAAGCCGGGCGAGCGCCGATGCCCGAGGGCGAAGCTCAGGACCCAGATCAGCAATACCAGTTGGAACAGCGGCGCGATGATGATGGATATCGCTGCCACCAGCGCAATAAAGGTGATCGGCCCCTGGCTCAACGCCAATACCGAATCCCACAGCGTCGCACTGTTTTTCAGACCCTTCAGGCTGATGCTCATGACGGGATAGAAATTGGCGAAAATCCACAACACCGTTGCCGTGAAGGCCAAGGCCAGACGCTGCTCCACAGACAGCGCGTTATAACGCTGGAGCACGCCGCCGCAGCAGGTGCACAGGGCTTTTTGATGTTTGGCGAGCGTGACTTTTTCATACACGCAGTCGCAGTGCTCGCAAATGATCAGTTGGTCAGTCGTAGCCATAGGCCGCACTCGCCAGGAGGCAGGAAAGTCAGAGCACTCCCTCAATATAGAAGTGACTTGCGATTGAGCAAATAAAAGACTGATCAAGGATGCCCTGGCCCCATCAAGATCAGATGGGCATTTGTGGCGAGGGGGCTTGCCCCCGTTGGGTCGCGAAGCGGCCCCAGAATTTGCCACGCATTCCGTCAGGCATACCGCATATAGAATATTGACGACTGCTGCGCAGCCGAACGGGGGCAAGCCCCCTCGCCACAGGTTTGTGTAAGGTTCTTGTCCCGAACTTCAGCCAAGCAATTCGCGCAGGCGATACCAGAACATGCCGAGGGCCAGCAGTGGCGAACGCAGGACTTTTCCACCAGGAAAGGTCATGTGTGGCACGGCGCTGAAAACGTCCAGCCCCTGGCTGTGCCCGGCATGAATCGCTTCGGCCAGCAACCGTGCGCACCAATGGGTCACGTTCAGGCCATGACCGGAGTAACCCTGGGCGTAGAACACGTTCGGGTACTGGCTCAAGCGTCCGGCCTGGGGAAAGCGGTTGGCGGTGATGCCGATCATGCCGCCCCATTGATAGTCGATGCGCACATCCGCCAATTGCGGGAAGACCTTGAGCATTTTTGGCCGCATATAAGCGCCGATATCCTCCGGATCGCGCCCGGAATAATGACAGGCACCGCCGAACAACAAGCGTCGATCCGCCGAGAGCCGATAGTAATCGAGGCCGACTTTCTGGTCGCACAGCGCCAGGTTCTGCGGGATCAATTGCGCGGCAACCTCAGGTGCCAAAGGCTCGGTGGCGATGATGTAACTGCCTGCCGGTAAAACCTTGCCGCTCAGGTGTGGTTCGAGTTCTTCCAGGTGCGCGTTGCAGGCCAGCACCAGACTACCGGCGCGCACCGTGCCGCCCGCGCAACGAACCTGAACGGTGCTGCCATGGATCAACTCCAGCACCGGGCTTTGTTCGAATATTCGCACCCCGAGGGATTCGGCAACGCGCGCTTCGCCAAGCACCAGATTCAGCGGATGCAGATGACCGGAGCCCATGTCGATCAGGCCTCCGGCATAAACATCGGAGCCCACCACTTGTTGGCGGATCTGCTCGGGGCCGACAAGTCGGGTTTCATGGCGGTAACCCAGTTCGGCGAGGCTTTGCAGTTCAGCCTTGAACGCCTCGAACTGCGCCGGGGTGTTGGCCAACTCGCAGAAGCCCCAGCGCAGGTCGCAATCGATCCCATGCTCGCGGATGCGGTTGCCCACCAGTTCCACCGATTCGATGCCTGCACGCTCCAAATAGCGCACGCCGTCCTGACCGACATATCGGGCGAAACCGCTGACGTCATGGCCGATGCCGCGGATCAGCTGCCCGCCGTTACGCCCGCTGGCGCCCCAGCCGATTCGCCGGCCTTCCAGCAGAATCACCGAGAGCCCACGCTGCGCCAGCTCGATCGCGGTGTTGACGCCGGTAAAACCGCCGCCCACCACGCAGACATCGGCCGTGAGATCGGAAGCCAGCACGGGGTAGGGCGCCAAGCTGTTGGCCGACGCGGCGTAATAGGAATGAGCGTGTTCGTTGTCGTACTGATTCATTGGTTGGACTTCACTTTGCTCCAGGAACGGGTCATCAGACGCATGATCGGCTGGGGCGGGGTGGTGGAGATGTAGAGCTTGTCGAGGACTTCCTGAGGAGGATAGACCTCTGGATTATTGACCAGCTCCGGGTCCATGTATTGCTTGGCCGCCGGGTTTGGATTGGCGTAACCGACCGAGGCGCTGACCTTGGCGATTACCTGCGGATCCAGCAGGTTGTTGATGAACGAGTGGGCTTCTTTCGGGTTGCTGGCGTCGGCGGGAATCGCTAGCAGGTCGAACCACAGGTTGCTGCCTTCCTTGGGGATCGAGTAGGCGATGTTCACGCCATTCTTCGCTTCCTTGGCACGGTTCGCCGCCTGGAACACATCGCCCGAATAGCCGAACGCAACGCAAATGTCGCCATTGGCCAGGTCCGACACGTACTTGGACGAATGGAAATAGGTGATGTAAGGCCGGATGGTCATCAGTTTGGCTTCGGCCTTTTTAAAGTCCTCGGGGTTTTCGCTGCGGGGGTCCATGCCCATGTAGTTCAGGACCGCCGGGAACACTTCATCGGCCGAATCCATCATCGACACGCCGCACTGACTGAGCTTCTTCAGGTTCTGCGGCTCGAAAAACACCGCCCAGGAATCGATGCGATCGATGCCCAGCACTTGCTTGACCTTGTCGACGTTGTAGCCAATGCCGTTGGTGCCCCACAGGTACGGCACCGAATGCTCATTGCCCGGATCGTTTTTTTCCAGCAAGGCCAATAGCTTCGGGTCGAGGTTCTTCCAGTTGGGCAACTGTGAGCGATCCAGTTTGAGGAACGCGCCGGCCTTCACCTGGCGCGCGAGGAAATGGTTGGAGGGCACTACCACGTCATAACCTGTGCGGCCGGCGAGCAGTTTGCCCTCAAGGGTTTCGTTGGAATCGAATACGTCGTAGATCACTTTGGTCCCGGTTTTCGCCTGGAAGTCGGCGAGGGTGGTCTCGCCGATGTAATCGGTCCAGTTGTAGACGCTCACACTTGATTGAGCGTGTGCAGTTACGCTGAAGAGCAAGGCCAGCGAGGCCGGAACCACGGATTTCAATAGACGCATATCGACACCTCTTAGAGTTATTGGATTTGTTCAGGCGTTTCTTGATCGTTCCCACGCTCTGCGTGGGAATGCCTCGACGGACGCTCCGCGTCCGCTTCTGGGACGCAGAGCGTCCCGGGCTGCGTTCCCACGCGGAGCATGGGAACGATCAGGATCAGACGCTGAGCAGCAGGAACTCGCGCTCCCAGGAGCTGATCACGCGCTTGAAGTTTTCGTGTTCGGCACGCTTGACCGCGACGTAACCCCGGACGAATTTGCTGCCCAGATAGCGCTCGATGGTTTCGCACTCTTCCATGCGTGTCAGTGCGTCCTCGATGGTGATCGGCAGGCGCAGATTGCGTCGCTCGTAGGCACGGCCCTGCACGGCAGCACTCGGCTCGACCTTTTCGACCATGCCCAGATAACCGCACAAAAGGCTCGCGGCAATCGCCAGGTAAGGGTTGGCATCGGCGCCCGGCAAGCGGTTTTCCACGCGCATGGCGTCGGGGCTGGAGGTCGGTACGCGCAGGCCGACGGTGCGGTTTTCTTCGCCCCATTCAACATTGACCGGCGCCGAGGTGTCGGGCAGGAAGCGGCGGAACGAATTGACGTTGGGCGCAAACATCGGCAGCACTTTGGGAATGTATTTTTGCAAGCCGCCGATATGGTGCAGGAACAGCTCGCTCATCTGCCCGTCGGCATCGGCGAAAATCGGCTGGCCGGTGGCAATGTCCACCACGCTCTGGTGCAGGTGCATGGCGCTGCCGGGCTCGTCGCCGATCGGTTTGGCCATGAAGGTCGCGGTGACGTTGTGCTTGAGTGCCGCTTCGCGCAGGGTGCGTTTGAACACGGTAATCTGGTCCGCCAGATCCAGTGCGTCGCCGTGACGGAAATTGATTTCCATCTGCGCCGGGCCGTCTTCGTGGATCAGCGTGTCGAGGTCCAGGCCCTGGAGTTCACACCAGTCATAAACGTCTTCAAACAGTGGATCGAACTCGTTGGCGGCGTCGATGGAAAACGACTGACGACCGCTTTCCGCTCGGCCGGAGCGTCCCAGTGGCGCCTTGAGCGGCAAGTCCGGGTCTTCGCAGCGCTGGGTCAGGTAAAACTCCATTTCTGGCGCGACAATCGGCTTCCAGCCTTTGTCGGTGTAGAGCTGCAGCACTTTCTTCAGCACGTTGCGCGGCGACAGTTCGATGGGATTGCCGAACTTGTCGAACGTGTCATGGATCACGATGGCGGTGGGTTCGATAGCCCATGGAATGACGTAAACCGCGTCGGCAACGGGCTTGCAGACCATGTCGATGTCGGCCGGGTCGAGCAGGTCGTAGTAGATGTCGTCGTCGACAAAATCCCCGGTTACCGTTTGCAACAGCACACTTTCCGGCAGGCGCATGCCTCGCTCATGCAGGAACTTGTTGGTGGGTGCAATCTTGCCGCGAGCAATGCCGGTCAAGTCGCTGACCACACACTCGACCTCGGTAATCTTGTGATCTTTCAGCCACGTGAACAGCTGATCGAAAGGGGCATTCATAAAAACCTCATTGTTGGTTTGATTGACGCCGGGGAGGCGGCTTCATCCACCGAACACTTCCCCTGTGGCGCGTTGACGACTATCTTGGGTGAGCCTTGCCGTTCCATCTATCCACTTTAAACCGCACAAAGCGCACCAAAAGAGTGCGTGAGGCACCCCCATGACAGCGTGCAATCCGTTGCAGGTTCAAGCGTTCAACACCGCCGACGTGGCCGAGCAAATCCGCGCCACACCGGGTTGGGTGCAGCACTATCAGCAAATGTCCCCGGGGCATTTCGCCGGAAGGGTGCGCTATCTGGATTTGCAAGGCGTCGAGATTTACGAGGAACAGATGAACACCCGGGTCGAGCAGAATTTCAGCGCCCCGCAAGGCTCGCTGGCGTTCTGTTTCGATCGCAGCGACAACTCGCTGTACGTGCTGAACGGTGAAAGCCGCAACATCTGGATCACCCCGGAGAACTACCAGGAAATCGCCGTGGTGTTCGGTCCGGCATTCGTTCAGCGGCATGGTCTGGACGTGGCGCGGCTCGAAGGCTTGTTCATGTCGCCGCTCAATTCAGGGCAGAACGCGCTGTTCAGCCGCTGGCTGAGCGGGACCTTGACGCGGCTGACGCAGACGCTGGATCCTCCGAGCAAAGAGGCGTTGACCCAGCAACTGTTGGAGGACTGTTTGTACATCCTCGATAACGCCTGTGTGTGCCTTGATCGCGCAGGTTTGCAGCGTCGGGCGGACGAGCGAACGATCATGAAGCGCGTCGCCGAATGGGCCGCCGATACGCCAGAAGAAACCCTCAATTTGCTGGAGCTGTCCCAGGTGGCCGGGGTTTCGCTGCGTCAGTTGCAGCATGCGTTCAAGGCGTATACCGGGATGACACCCACGCATTGGTTGCGCTTGCGTCGGCTCAACAGCGCGCGCCGCGAATTACTCAGGCGAACGGCCGGGGAAACGACGGTCGCGCAAGTGGCGATGAATTGGTCGTTCTGGCATTTGGGACGGTTTTCCAGCAGTTATCGAGCGTTGTTCCAGGAACTTCCCAGCGAAACGCTGGCCCGCAAACACAGTGGACCGTGTCGGAGAACATCATGAGTCGGTTAACGTCGTTCAGCCTGTTTGCCGTCATGTCGATGGTCTATACGCCGGTTCAGGCAGAAGCGGTCGTGCCCTTGAACGGGCAGAGTTCGCAACAAATCCAGCTGGACATCAACGATTGCAGCAACGTCACGGTCAGCCAGAGCACCTCTAGCCCGCCACCCTCGGAGGATGCTGCGGTGGATGCTACGCAGGTACGAGGACGTCAACACGACGAGTTTTATGAGCAGGTCGAGGTCGATGTGAAACAGCACTATCACGGCTGCCTGCAAGGGCGGGGTTATCAGGTCACTCCGTGAGCTGAGTGACACGTGGATTGCGCTGCCGCCGATCAAGTAGGTGGACCATCAGCAAGGCATAGAGCGTGAGGGCGATAAACAATCCCATGCGCACGGCGAAGGCGGTATAGACGTCTTTCCCTGCGAGGCTGTCCTGAACCGACTGACCCAGCAGGATGATCAGCGTGACCAGGCTGTTGAGCCAGAACCCCGGGGTTTGTCGGGTCGGGCTCAGGGCATAGAGCTTGCGCGCCAACAGCAAGCCGAACAGCAGCATCCACAGAAAGAACATCCACAAGTGCACGAACAGGCTGAGCGCGCACCAGAAGCCAACAGCCAACAGCCCGCCCATGAAGGTCGAACCGAGCAATTCATGGGCAGCGTTGCGCGTCGTTGTCGTCGAACTCTGTTGGCCAAGACTGACCGCTTTCAAAATGATCGGCAGATAGCTCGCCGGGTCGATCAGGGCCAACAGGAATGCCGGTATGACAATCAGGGTTGCACGCAGTGCAACTCTGCCCACTTCTTGCTCCGGAAAAGCGCTGGCGGCGGGTGGGGACGGCGCATTGGCGGGGTCGGGAAACAGCCAGTGACTAATCCCCACAACGAGAACGGCGAGGATCAACCCCTTGACCAGGGCACCGATGACCATCATCGCCAGATCGAACTCGGCGACGCCGGCCGAAGAAATCATCGTCAGACCAATGATCATGAAGGTCATGATCAAGGCGTTGCCGCCGCGCAGGCCAAAACCAAACGCCAGGAACATACTGACGCCAATCAGCAGCACGCCGGTAATCGGGTAATAACGCAGGATCGGTATCAACAACAGGCCGACGCCGGTGGTTAACATCGCAGCCAGAGCGAGAATCAATCCAGCCTTGAATGGCAGCGGCCGATTGAGGGAAGCCAACAGCAACACAGCCAGCACCGGCGCGAGAAAAGGGATCGGCAAGCCCAGGCCGAAGCTGGCCGCCAGGCACAATGCGGTGCCTGTGCCCATACGCAACGCACGCTGAACCCGGGGCGTGCGCTTGGCAGGCAAGCGTTTAATAGGCATAGCTCAGCCAGCTCATGAGTCCCACGAACAAACGACCGAGCAGGTTCAACGGGTTGTCTTGAGTCGGGAATGCCATCACTTCAGCCTGCCCACCGGCACGGATGGCGCGGCTGGCGAACAGCGTTTTCCTTGAGTCCTCGGAAAACTCGATAATCACCGGAAAACGCTGGGCCGGACGCAGCCAGTCGCGGCTGTTCTGCACACTGGGAAGGCTGCCGGGCGCAGTGCTCTGCCCGACGCTGACACCGTAGCCGACACTGCGCACACGACCCTCGAAAACCCTCCCCGGCAAGGCATCCAGCACGATCGAAACAGGGGTGCCGACCTCGACCAGGCCAAGGTTGTTTTCGGTCATGTCTGCGCTGATCCACACATCGTGGATGGCAATCAGGGTCATGACCGGGCTGCCGGCAGTGGCGAACTGTCCAACATCGGTGCGCAGATCGGTGATCAGTCCCGCCGACCGTGCACGTATCTGCGTGTTGGACAAGTCCAGTTCGGCTTTTGACAACGCCGTGGCGGCGCTGCGCAACAGCGCGTTGTCTTCCTCGCTGCCGCCTTCCTGTTCCCGTGCTCGCTGGACTTCGGCATGGGCTGCGGCGACCTGGCTTACAGCCTGTTCACGGTTGGCCCGAGAGACTTCAAGCAAGCGCACGGAAATAGTGCCAGGATCTTCGCGATACAAACCTTCAAGACGCTGATTGTCCTGCCGCGCCTTGAGTTCATTGGCCTGGGCGGCGCGCAAATTGGCTTGAGCCGAAGCAATGCCGGCGGTGCTCGCACCGATCTGGCGGCGTGTGGACTCAAGGTCTGCACGTGCGCGGTCGACGGCTATTTGATAGGGCTGCTGGTCCACTTCAAACAGCACATCGCCCGCCTTGACGTCCTGGTTGTTGCGCACATTTACACGGATCACCTGGCCAGCCACTTCGGAGGCCACCGGAATCACAAAAGCGCCCACCCGAGCCTGTTGCGTATACGGTGTGAAACGGTCAGCCAACAGGTACCAGACCAGGCTCAGGACGATCAGCAGCAATACCCATTTGATGCCCTTTTTTGCAGGCTCGGCGGCAGGCTCGGATGCCTTGGGGGAGGGCGCCTCAGTGACGGGCGGCGAGGGTTCAGTCATCGGCTTTAACCTTCTGGCTCGGGATAGGAGGCTTGCGAAGGGGCCGGCTCATTCAGCAGGTTGCCCCAGTCGGTACGTTGTTCCATTTGTTGGCGAGTGTTTTGATCGACTGTCGGCTGGGCGCTGTACCACCCACCGCCAAGGGCTTTGTACAGCGCGATCAGGTTGCTCACGGCATTACTGCGGCTGAGCAGGTAATTGTCCTGCTGTTCGAGCAATGCGCGTTGAGCGTCCAGCACGCGCTGGAAGTCGGAGTAACCTTCCCGGTATTGGGTGTTGGCCAGGCTCAACGAACGCGCGGCGGCGACCTGCGCCTCACCCAGAATGCGCTCGCGTTCCAGCGATTTGATCAAGCTGCTGGCAGCATCATCGGCCTCTCGTGCGGCCTGGCGGACTTTCTCGCGATAGACCTCAATCAGCTGCTGCAACCGCGCATCCTGTATACGCACGTTGTTGCTGATCTGGCCGTGGTCAAACAGGTTCCAGCGCAAACTGGGTCCGCCGATCAGGTCCAGGCTATTGGAGGTGCCGCTCAACGTATCGGTGGTCCAGACAATGCTGCCCAACAAGGTCAGCGACGGATAGAAGTCGGTTTGCGCGACACCGATCAGAGCCGACTGGGCCGCGACATTGAGTTCGGCAGCGCGCACGTCCGGTCGACGCAACAACAGGTTGGCCGGCACGTCTTGCAGCACGGCTTGGTCCACCAGCGGGATCAGTCCCTCGTGTTCAAGCAATTGGGGCAGGGCGCTGGGGGGCTGTCCGATCAGCACAGCCAGCGCGTTACGGGTGCGCACTACTTGCGCCTCAAAATCCGGAATGCTGCTCAAGGTGCCCAGGTATTGGGTCTTGGCTTGTTGCACGTCGAGTTCGGCGCTCTGGCCACTGTTGAACAGTTTTTCGGTGATCTCAAAGTTGCGCTTTTGCTGCTCGGCGTTTTCTCGGGCGACGCGCAATCGCGCCTCGGTGGTGCGCAACGAAAAGTAGGTATCGGCCACCTGAGCACGCAGCAGTACCAGGACGTCTTCATAGTTGGCCTGAGCCGCAAAGTAACTGGCATCGGAGGACTCGATGGCGCGACTGAAACGCCCCCAGAAGTCCAGCTCCCAACCGACGTCAAAGCCCGCGCTGTGTTGCCAGAAGTGGCTGTCTTGCGGGTTGTTGCCGCCAGACTGCTTGCGGTTGAAGTACAGACTGTCGGCGCTGGCCTGTTGCAGTTGCGGATAGCGCCCGCTTTGCGCAATACCCAACCGGGCACGGGCTTCCATGACGCGAAGGCCGGCAATTTTCAGGTTGGAATTGTGCGCATCCGATTCGGCGATCAGGGCGTCGAGGACCGGGTCGGCGAACACCTGCCACCACTGGCGAATGTCGGGGTTCAGGCTTCGTTGGCTGGCTTGCTCCAGCGCGGGGCTGCTCCAGAGTTTTGTCCAGGCTTCGCCGGGGGGCTGAAAATCCGGCCCCAGACGGACACAGCCGCCAAGACCGAGGGTGCATAGAATAAGCAGCCGAGCCGAGCGCGTCAGCATCGTTGCACTGATAGTAGATCTTGGGAAAACGTCATCCGAACATCCCCAATATTGAATGCCTGGGCAAGATTCTGTAGGAGCGAGCGGTGCGGCGATCCGACTTGCCCGCGAAGAATGCACCGCGGTTTTTAAGGTATTACGCGTCATCGTTCTTCGCGGGCAAGCCTCGCTCCTACAGGATTTGGTTTCGCTTAGGTTAGTACAGCTGTGACAAATACAAGGTCATGTTGAATGATCCGGGATCGACTAACTGCTACGCTTCTGAAGATCTATTAATCCCGGCCAAAAAAGAAGGTTAAGAAGACCATGAGCAACCCTCAGGATGACAATGCATCTAGTTCCGCTGGTTGGCGCTTCAAACTGGGCATCGCGATTATCTGTTTGATGCTGGGATCCTGGCTGATGGTGCCTCTCGCTGCCGCAGTAGATGTGCCCGGCTCAAAGATCGCGGCACTGACAGGCGTTTTGTTTATCAGCAACAAGGTTCTGTTGATTCTGGTCATTGCCATTATGGGCAAATCCGGCTTTCAGCAACTCAAGCGCAGCATGTTCGGTTACGTCTCCACACTTGCACCGGCAGACGTGGAAGTAGGCCCGGCTCGCCATAGAATCGGTCTTGTGATGTTTTGCCTGCCGCTGATCTCGGCATTTCTCGAACCTTACATAGATACTATCTGGCCGGGGTTGAGACCCAATATCTGGCAGCTCCAGGCGCTGGGCGATGCCATGTTGATCGGCAGCATTTTCGTGCTGGGGGGGAATTTCTGGGACAAGGTACGCGCCTTGTTCATTCGCACGGCACGTGTCGTTAACACAAATGCGGTGTGAATCGCCTCTAGCGCGAAATGATCCCGTGATCGATCGCGTATTTTACGAGGGCGGCGGGTTTGTCGATGTTGAGCTTGCGACGGATGCTCAGGCGATGGGTTTCTACAGTCCGGACACTGATATCCAGTTCGCGAGCCATTTCCTTGTTGTTCAGCCCCTGAGCCATCTTGTACAGCACCTGGCTTTCGCGCGGAGTCAGCTCGTTGTCGGTACTTTTATCGGCAATGAGCCGCTGTGCGATTTCGGCACTGTAGAACGTCCCGCCACTGACAATAGCTTCGATTGCCGCAATGATTTCCCGTGAAGGCGCATTCTTCAGCACATAGCCGCTGGCGCCCGAACGAACGGATTCACTCACGTATTCATAGTTGTCGTACATGCTCAGCACCAGCACTTTGAGCGACGGGTACTGGCTGCGTAACAACCGCGTCAGCTCAAGGCCATTGATGTCCTTCAGGCTGATGTCGACCAGCAACAGATCCGGCTGGCAGCGCCCGACCATTTCAATGGCATCGGCGCCATTCTCGGCTTCTCCCACCACTTCCAGCTGCGTCATGACCGCCAGCAGCGATTTGATTCCGTCGCGGACCAGGGAGTGATCGTCGACCAGAGCGACGCGGATCGGGTAGGGCAGGTTCATCGCAGGCATTCACTCTAATTGTTATGGGGTGAGTCAGCGTTCTGTACCGGGCAGTTTCATCGGCAGCAGCACGTCCAGCTCACTTCTTCCCGGCATCGAGGTCAGGTCGAATCGACCGCCAAAATGCTCGACACGTTCACGGATGTTGCGCAGGCCAATGCCAGCGTGACGACGTTCGACCTGAGTGACGTTGAAACCGATACCGTCATCGACCACCGTCAACTGTACGGACTTTTCAGAGCCGTGCAGGGTAATGATGACGTTTTTTGCCTGTGCGTGGCGTTCGATATTGGTCAGGGCTTCTTGCACGATGCGAAACAACGAGACGGCAGCGCCATCGACCAGGTGACAGTCGAATTCGTTATCGTTGAAGGTCACGACAAGACCGCTGCGCTGCTCGAACTCGGCGGCGAGCTGACCGATCGCCGCCGGCAGGCCGAGGGTGTCGAGCAGCGACGAGCGCAGGTCGTGAGACAGGCTGCGAACTTCGCCAATCGCGTCTCCGAGGCGCTGCGTGGCGTCTCTTAAAATGCCCAATCCCTTGTCTTGTCCGTTCTCCAGCACATGGCTGGCCAGTTCGAACTGAAACTTGATCGACACCAGTAGCTGGCTGATGCCGTCGTGCAGCTCTCGGGAAACCCGTGACCGTTCTTCCTCTTGAAGGCTGACAATGCGTTGGGTCAGACGCTGGAGTTTTTTGTCGGCCAGGCGATGCTCGCTGACGTTTAGCGTCATGCCGCTGGCGAAGACAAACAGCACCGCCACAAGGGCCACCACGGCAATCGCCAGCATGGTTTTGCGGATGCCCTGAGCCACCTCGGCACGTGCTTGTTGGGTGGCGCGTTCGACGTCTTCAAGGTAGATGCCGGTGCCGAGCATCCAGCCCCAATGGTCGAGCATCACCACGTAGGCGAGCTTGTCGGTCACCTGGCCGGAAGAGGGTTTGTTCCAGGCGTAACGTTGAAAACCTTCGCCCGATTGCGCACTTTTGAGCAACGCCTGGATCACCGGCAGGCCATGAGGGTCCGTCATGTTCCACAGGTATTTGCCCACCAGCTCAGACTGGCGCGCGTGCATCAGACTGCGACCTTCGCGGTCGTAGACGAAGAAGTAGCCGTTGATGCCAAAGCTGAGCTTGCGCAGTTCTTCGAGCACTTGTTGCTGTGCGCGCTCATCACCCCGACCGTTGTCGTACAGCGGCGCGATCAGGCTCTGTGCCATTTCGACATAGTTTTTCAGTTCTGCGCGCTTGCTGGCCAGAATGCTGTCTTCGATCAGTTGCGCCTGTTGATCACCCAGTTGGCGGTTCAGGGAAATCACCAGCGCGCAGATGACCGCGATCGCCAACACCAGCGGCAGAATCCCGAGCGCGACGATTTTGTGTTTGAGCTGCATCTCTACTCCTGGCCAGACCGAGGGAAGGCGAAGGCCCGGCATCATATGCCAAAGATACGCGCCTCCAGTAGCAGTGCTGGACAGAATGACCTGCGAAATGCAAAACCTTGTGGGAGCGAGCCTGCTCGCGATGGCGGTGGCACAGTCAACATCGACGCTGAATGTCAGCCCGCTATCGCGAGCAGGCTCGCTCCCACAGGTTTTGCGTTATCTACGTAGAACTACGTAGACACCGCGTACGTAGTAACGCGGATTTATTTGTCGACAGCATGGGCGGATATTGGGCCCGCTCCGCACTGCGGACACAATTATAATAATTACCGCCGCAGCTACTGGCTGTCGGCAGGAGACACGCTATGCCCCGTCTGGCTAAACACCTCGCCTGGTTTGCCGTGGCTGTCCTGGGAGCGTTTGCGCTAAGTGTCGTGGCCCTGCGCCGCGGCGAAGCCATCAACGCCCTCTGGATCGTAGTCGCAGCAGTCGCTATTTATCTCGTCGCATACCGCTATTACAGCCTGTTCATCGCCACCAAGGTGATGCAGCTCGACCCCAATCGAGCCACTCCCGCCGTACTCAACAACGATGGTCTGGACTACGTACCGACCAACAAACACGTACTCTTCGGACACCACTTCGCAGCCATCGCCGGCGCGGGGCCGCTGGTCGGTCCAGTATTGGCGGCGCAGATGGGCTACCTGCCCGGTACGCTGTGGCTGATTGCCGGCGTGGTGCTGGCCGGTGCGGTTCAGGACTTCATGGTCCTGTTCATGTCCACCCGTCGCAACGGTCGCTCTTTGGGCGACATGGTCCGTGAAGAAATGGGCCGCATCCCCGGGACCATCGCGCTGTTTGGCTGCTTCCTGATCATGATCATCATCCTCGCGGTGCTGGCGCTGATCGTGGTCAAGGCTTTGGCCGAAAGCCCGTGGGGCATGTTCACAGTGATGGCGACCATCCCGATCGCGATGTTCATGGGCATCTACATGCGTTACATCCGCCCGGGTCGCATCGGTGAAATCTCGGTGATCGGCGTGGCGTTGCTGCTGGGTTCGATCTGGCTGGGCGGGCAGATTGCCGCTGACCCGGTGTGGGCCAAAGCCTTTACCTTCACCGGCATCCAGATTACCTGGATGCTGATTGGCTACGGTTTCGTCGCGGCAGTATTACCGGTGTGGCTGATTCTCGCCCCTCGCGATTACCTGTCCACCTTCCTCAAGATCGGCACCATCGTTGCGCTGGCGATCGGCATTCTGATCACTATGCCTGAGCTGAAAATGCCGGCATTGACGCAGTTCATCGACGGCACCGGGCCGGTGTGGAAGGGCGGTCTGTTCCCGTTCCTGTTCATCACCATTGCCTGTGGCGCGGTGTCGGGTTTTCATTCACTGATCGCTTCCGGCACCACGCCGAAGCTGCTCGCCAGTGAAGGCCATGCCCGTTACATCGGTTACGGCGGCATGCTGATGGAGTCCTTCGTGGCGATCATGGCGATGGTGGCCGCTTCGGTGATCGAGCCAGGTGTCTACTTCGCCATGAACAGCCCGGCAGCCATTGTCGGCACTGATGCTGTTACGGTTGCTCAGACGGTCAGCAGTTGGGGTTTCGCGATTACCCCGGAAGCCCTGCAAGCAGTGGCCAAGGACATCGGTGAAACCACCATCCTGGCCCGTGCCGGCGGTGCGCCGACCCTGGCGGTCGGTATTGCGCAGATCCTGCACCACGTTCTGCCGGGTGAAAACACCATGGCGTTCTGGTACCACTTCGCGATCCTGTTCGAAGCACTGTTCATCCTGACCGCGGTGGACGCCGGTACCCGTGCTGGACGCTTCATGCTGCAGGACTTGCTCGGCTCCTTCGTGCCTGCGCTCAAACGCACCGAGTCCTGGACCGCTAACCTGATTGCCACCGCCGGTTGCGTAGCGATGTGGGGTTACCTGCTGTACCAAGGCGTGATCGATCCACTGGGCGGGATCAATACCTTGTGGCCGCTGTTCGGTATCTCCAACCAGATGCTGGCCGGGATCGCCCTGATGCTCGCGACTGTTGTGCTGATCAAAATGAAACGCCAGCGCTATGTGTGGGTGACCATGCTGCCCGCCGTTTGGCTGCTGATCTGCACCACCACCGCAGGCTTCATCAAACTGTTCGACGCCAACCCGGCGATCGGCTTCCTCGCGCTGGCGAAGAAATACAGCGATGCCCTGGCCAACGGTCAAGTACTCGCGCCGGCCAAGAGCATCGAGCAGATGCAGCACGTGATCTACAACGCCTACACCAATGCAACGCTGACCGTGCTGTTTTTGCTCGTGGTGTTCAGCATCCTGTTCTTTGCACTCAAGGTCGGTATCGCCGCCTGGGGCACCAAAGAACGTACGGATAAAGAAGCACCATTCCAGGCGCTGCCGGATGCTTGATGGAGGAGGGTGCCCATGTTCAATGACCTGAGTCGCCTCGGTAAATACTTGGGTCAGGCTGCACGCTTGATGGTTGGCATGCCTGACTACGACACTTACGTTGAGCATATGCAAACCAAACATCCGGACAAACCGGTGATGAGCTACGAGGTGTTCTTTCGCGAACGTCAGGAGGCTCGTTACGGCAGCAAGGCGGGACCGAAGTGCTGTTGATGCGAAACATCTAAGCGGCATTTTGCTTTAGGAGCCCGGCCCGCCGGCGATAGCGATCTTCGAGACGCTACCGTTGGCAGGCCGGGCTTTTTTGTTTTTCAGGCTTGTCTCTACGGTATCGCATAGACCTTGAACAGCTTTTTGTCCGTGTCGGTAAGGCCTTGCAGGTGGGTGTCGTATGCCTGCTCGATCTCGCCCGATCGATACATTTCACTCAGCGCGGTGTCGACCAGCAAACGGAAATCTTCATCATCTCGATCCACCGCCATTGCAGTCGGCGAGTACTCAAAAACTCGATCCAGCAGGACCAGATTTCCTGCGGAATGGTTATTGGCGAGGAGATTCTTCAGCATCATGCGTTCGGCAAAAAAGGCATCGGCTTTGCCTTCGGCGACCATTTTGAGGCCAGCTTCAGTGTTCTCGACTGTGACCAGGGTAGCCACCACGCCGAGTAATCGCATTTTCTGACGGATCCATGCCTCGGTGACTCCGCCAGCGGTGGCGGCATAGGTTTGGTTGGACAGCCCATGGTTGACGGTCGCACGCCAGGTCGGTCCGGTATGGGCTACTTTGCCGTTTAGTACATTGAGCAACGCCTCAGGTGCTTCCTGGCGCACCACTGCCGAAAGGCCGGCCGTGTAGATCGGAACCGAGAAACTCACATGCTTGCGTCGCGCCAATGTGGGTGGCGTCGGCGTACAGAGGATGTCGATCTCGCCCGCGCTCACGGCACTCATCTCGTCGTTGATGGAGACGGGGCGGTAACGTACCTGCAACGCGGGCAAACCCAGTTCGGTCTTGATTTTGTCGGCGACCTTCAGACAAAGCTCGATCGCATAACCGCTGGCTTTGTCGCCTTCCTGGACGCTAAAAGGTGCGAAGTCCGGCAGGTAACCGAGGGTGAAGGTATTGTTCGCCCGCACGCGTTCAAGGGTATTGGCACCAGCCAGTACCGGCACCATTGTGAACAGGCAGACGAACAGCAAGTTAGTGGCTTTGGTCAGTTGTACGTTCATATCCTTGGCGCCCCACATTCGGATGTCTGCTGTCTTGAAGATTACAGCTAAGGATTGCCAGCCCTGGTCTGAGCGGTTGGAGACAAATCGACAAAACGCTTGGAGAGGAAGCCATAGAGCAAGTAGCCGAATGCAAGGACAATGAGGCCACCGAAAACGGCATCTTTGCCGCAGGCATAAAGGGCGTACAACGAATAGGCCACGGCGATCAGTAATAGCATCGTGTTGCGGGTGTAGATCCCTGTACTGACTTTGGCTTTGTACATCATGACCAACAGGCCGGTGGCGGCTGTCACGTATGGGATCAGGTTGGTCACCGCTGCCAGGCTGACGAGCTTTCCGAACTGGGCGCTGGCATTGGGCGAGATGGTCGACAGTGCCATCAAGGTCTGAAAGACGCCGCAGACGAGCATGCCGACGATGGGCGCATCCTGTGCGCTGACCTTGCTGAACAATTTCGGAAACATGCCTCTGTCAGCGGTCATCTTGGCCGTTTGCGCCAAGGTGAACTGCCAGCCCAGCAGCGAACCAACACAGGCCATCACTGCCAGCGCCATGACGATGTTGCCAACCACGGGGTTGAACATATATGCATAGACGAGCGCGAAGGGGGCCGAAGAGTTGGCCAGTTCGGCATTGGGTACGATGCCCTGGATAACCGTAGTCGACAGCACATACACCACTGCCGCACCCAGCGTGCCGAATAGACAGGCCAACGGTACGGTACGCTTGGGATCTTCCACAGCATCGGAGGCCTGTGCCGCCGACTCCATGCCAAGAAAAGCCCACAAGGTCAGGGGAATCGCCTTACTGATGGCGTCGGAAATCGGCAGGTTGTTCGGATTCCACGCGGCAATCAGCACATCGGGCTTGAACCAGAACCAACCGATGATGCTCAAGCCGGCCACCGGGATGATCACCCCCCACACGGTAATCGCGCCGATCTTGCCGGTGATACCGGGGCCACCGAAGTTGGCCACGGTGGTCAACCAGAGCAAGCCAACCGTACCGATGAACAGAGGAATGGCGCCACTGCCCAGCCAGGGCAAGAACGATGTCATGTAACCCACCGCGGAGATGGCGACGGCCACGTTGGCGATGCCCAGCGAGAGAAAGTACAGATACGAACAGAGGAAGAAGCCTGATTTGGCGTGCGCCTCTTCAGTGTAGGCAGACAACCCGCCTGAGCGCAGGCAGTAAATGCCGCACTGGGAAAAGCAGTAAGCGATAGCCATCGAACCGACGGCAGTGACGATCCATGACAGCAACGAAACGGCCCCGAGTTGGGCCATGCTCGTCGGCAACATGATGATACCCGACCCCATCATGTTCACCGTCACCAGAGTGGTGAGCCCCATGAGGCTCATTTTCTTGCTTGAGTCGGCCATCGCAAACTCCTTGATCTGCTCAACACATTGACCATAGCCCTGATTGCCATGCTCAACGTCGGGAAATAGCCCATCGAACAGATTTATCGCCAGTTAGTCTCATCGAAGATGGCTTTTGTCGCCGCCCCAACTCCGCCAACGTTGCGCGAAGACTGTTCGCGACACATTTCAAGCGATGCTCGCCGCGGCAAGAGGCTCCCGCGATGCTGCGCGTACAGCCAGGAAGGCAAGAACGGCCGCCACGCCCAGCACAGTGGCGCTCAACTCGAAGGTCGCCCGATAGCCGCTCAAGTCAAAGACCAGCCCGCCAACGGTTGCGCCAGACGTGATTGCCAGTTGGATGATCGCTACCATTAAGCCGCCTCCCGCTTCAGCAGCGTCTGGCAACGTTTTCGCCAGCCATGTCCACCACCCCACGGGCGCAGCAGTCGCAACCAGTCCCCAGAGGCCAAGCAAAACAGTCGTGATGGCCGCCGAGCTACCGAATGAAACAAGCGCCAGAGCAATCACCGCCATCAAGATCGGGATGACGATGAGGGTTCGATGCAAACCATTTTTCAAGAACGCTTCAATCAGGAAGGTTCCTGCGAGGCCCGCAATACCCAGGACGAGCAACATCAACGACAGCATGGAAACACTGACGTGGGTGACCGTTTCAAGAAACGGGCGCAAATAGGTAAACAGCATGAACTGGCCCATGAAAAACACGCTGACCGCCACCATGCCTAACGCGACCGGCGTGCGTTTTATCAACTTGAAGACGTTGCCAGTGCCTGAACCGCTTTGCGATTTCATCGGTGGAAGGCTTAACAACAGCCATATACAAGCGACTATCGCGACTGGAATGACACACAAGAATGCACCGCGCCAGCCAATCAGGGCACCGAGAAAACTGCCCAGTGGCGCTGCAATAACCGTCGCCAAAGCATTGCCGCCGTTGACGGTTGCCATTGCGCGAGTGATCTGGTCATCAGGCACCAGGCGCATGGCGGTTGCCGCCGACAATGACCAGAAGCCACCTATCGCAACACCGATCAGCGCGTGGCCGATCATGAACACCCAGTAGTTCGGGGCGAACGCGACTACTGTTCCAGAAAGAATCATAAGCAGTGCCAGTGAAAGGAGCAGCGGTTTGCGGTCAATCCGTGCAGCCACCGATGCGATCAGAAGACTGGTGAACAAGGCAAACAGCCCCGAAACGGAGATTCCCTGGCCGGCATGTCCCTCGGTGACGTGTAGATCTGTGGCAATCGGTGTCAGGAGGCTGACGGGCATGAACTCCGATGCCACCAGCACGAAGGCGGCGAGGGACATGGCGAATACGGCGCCCCATGATTTATGGGGCACAGGGAGGAGGTGATCAGTCATTGGTTGAATCCTGTATTACGCGAAGCGTCGTAGCCCCGAGGACGAGGCTACGAGAGAGGTGATGCCCGGCCAGGGCACCGATCAGGCTACTTGAGGTTGCTTTTGAAGAACGTGGTCAACTTGGCGAATGGAATGAGGTTGACCCGGTCGTAAAGATCCACGTGTCCGGCATCTGGAATAATGAGCAACTCTTTAGGCTCGACGGCCCGCTTGTAGGCGTCCTCACTGAACTCGCGTGAGTGTGCCTGGGCGCCGGCAATGAACAGCAGCGGGCGAGGGGAGATAGTCTCGATGTCATTGAACGGATAGAAGTTCATGAACTTCACATTGCTGGTCAGCGTCGGCATGGTGGTTGTCTGCGGCGATGCGCCGGCCGGAGTGACTTCGCCTCGGTGGGTGCGATAAAAATCGTAGAACTCGTCACCCACGGCATTGCCGGTCAGTTTGAGCGGCGTGCCGCCGGTGTAGCGGATTTCGCCACCCTGGAATTCGGCATAGCGCTGCTCGGTGGCGTCGCGAATGATCTGCTGGCGTTGTTCCGCAGTCACTGCGTGTTTGAGACCGTTACGGTTGGCCGCACCCATGTCGTACATGCTGACGGTGGCGATGGCCTTCATACGCGGATCAATCTTGGCCGCACTGATAGCGAAACTGCCACTGCCGCAGATGCCGAGGACGCCGATTCGCTCAGGATCGACAATTGGGTGAGTGCCGAGAAAGTCCACGGCGGCACTGAAGTCTTCTGCGTAAATATCGGGCGAGACGGCCTGGCGAGGCACGCCCTCGCTCTCGCCCCAGAAGGACAAATCCAGGGACAGGGTGACAAACCCTTGTTCGGCCATTTTGGTGGCGTACAAGTTCGCACTCTGCTCTTTCACCGCCCCCATTGGATGGCCGACGATGATGGCGGCGTTCCTGGATTTGCGGGCGAGGTCTTTCGGGGTGAACAGGTTGCCCGCCACCTTCATACCGTATTGATTCTTGAAGGTGACCTTTTCAACGGTCACTTTCTCGCTTTTGTAGAAGTTGTCCGCGCCGTTTGACATATCGGCTCCCATTGAAGAAAAAGAGGCAACGAGAAGCCCCAGGGCAAGAAAAATTCCTTTCACCGGATAGTCCTTTCGATTGAGTTGTAGTTTGCTGGAGTGCTTTGACCCAGTGCTTAATCAGCCAACATGGCGTTGTCGATCACGAAGCAATACTTGACGACATGGGAGATTCCTCAATGGGTTTGTCGGATGAACATTCTCCGGTTCTGCCCATACTCCCTGTAGTGCATTTCGCTGGATTACTTGCCTGATTCTATGAGTCTCTGTTTTTTTGCAGGACGGTCGTGAACTGGCGAGTTAGAGTTCAGCGAAGAGGTACTAGATGAACATGACGATCAAACACGGCACCGCACCGCAACAGACATCGCCGCAAGAAACGCTTGCGCAGATCATCGGCGCGCAGATCCCGAAACCAGGTGATTGCGGAACGCCCATTACGGGCCTCGGCTTCTTCAGACGCGAACATCCATCGCCGCCCGTCGTCTGCATGGTCGAGCCAAGCATCATCCTCGTTGCCCGGGGTGAGAAACAGCTCTGGGTAGGCGGCGAAGGCTATCCGTATGACACGTCGCGATTTCTGATCACCTCATTGGACTTGCCTGCCAATTCGGAGGTGCTGGCAGCAAGCCCGGAACAGCCATGCCTGGGACTCACTTTGAAGCTCGATCTGCGCATGCTGGCTGAGCTGATAGCACAAAGTGACCTACCGCCAACCCGTGATCGATCCGTTGCGAAGGGGGTAGGAATTGGTTCAGTGACCCCTGCAATGCTGGCGTCATTCGAGCGCTTATTGGCACTGCTCGATGAGCCGGAATCCATTCCTGTTCTGGCCCCCTTGATTCAACGCGAGATTCACTACCGTCTCTTGCAGAGTGATCAGGCGAGCCGGCTACGACAAATAACTTCTGTCGACGGCCAAGGTTATCGGATCGCCAAAGCCATCGATTGGCTGAAGTTGAATTACACCTCAGCGCTTCGCGTCGATGAACTTGCGGCCCGAGTGCAGATGAGCACTCCGACCTTTCACCACCACTTCCGTCAACTCACCACAATGAGCCCCTTGCAGTACCAGAAATGGCTGCGACTGAACGAGGCGAGGCGATTGATGCTCAATGAACACCAGGACGTATCCAGTGCGGCTTACAAGGTTGGATATGAAAGCCCGTCCCAGTTCAGCCGCGAATACAGCCGTCTGTTTGGCGTACCCCCAAAGCGGGATATTGCGGTGTTGCGAGGGCAGGGGGAGCTATAGAGTCAAGCTGAACGAATTGCGTTTGCTCACGCTTTTAAACGCTATCGAGATAAAACGACTAAACAACCATTTAGCATAGTTAAAATCTATCAAATAGATTTATACAATAGCTAAAGTGTTTTAAGGAGGGCAATCCACATGACCAACAGTGAGCTCAACATTCAAATTCCCAACGCTGAAGCAGTCATTGCCGCATTGGCTCTGGAGCCTCACATAGAAGGTGGTTTTTACCGAAGAACCTTTCAATCTGATCACCACGCTATGGTCGAGATCAATGGAGGTCAACGTCACTTGATGACTTCAATTTATTACCTGCTGACCAAGGATTCGCCTATAGGTCATTTTCACTTGAATCAATCGGACATCGTTCATTACTACCATTTGGGAAACCCGATTCAGTACAGCCTGATTTTTCCAGACGGCACGTTGAATACTGTGGTGATGGGCAGCGACGTTATCGCCGGGCAATGTCTGCAGCTGCATGTACCTGGTGGCGTCTGGAAAGCTTCGCAGCTGATGAATGGTTTAGCGGAATACGGTTTGATCAGTGAAGCGGTTTCACCAGGATTTGATTTTGCAGATATGGAGATGGGCAGTCGGCAGAAGCTCAGAGAGCAGTTTCCCGAGCATTCAGAGCTGATTGGAAAGCTGACGCAAGGATGAAGGGCTTGGATGGATTGAGGGCTTCCAAATCTGCGTGCAACCGGGCTAATCCTGAAACATATAGTTACGTGTAATGTATATTATGTTAAATGATGTGTCAGGACGGAACTTCTACCAAAGGTTCTTTCAAGCTACCAATCCCCGATCCCTGTTTGAGCCAACTCAATATTTGGCTCAGAGTTCGATGCCAGGCACCCAGATCAAAGCATCAGCCGGCTACCGCTGCGGCGACAAATTCCCCCTTACCGCATCAAGGCCGGCGCAGCGAAGTTCGCCTACGGGCATCGAAGGACTCTATAGACCTCAGAAATCACCTGCATCGTTGCGTCTTCGATCGTTCCTTCGTTACGGCATAAAACCCAGCCGTGATCTGCAGTCGCTCGCTCGAATGCCTTGGTACAAGCGACATGTTCTTCCAGCTTATGGATCACAGTACTGCTCAGCCCACGCCGTCGTGCCGCTGCCCTCGCCCATGAAATTTCAGGGGCGGTGACAACCCCGACATGCAGGTCTGGCACTCGCACGTTTCGATCAATGTTCAACTGTAGAATTTCTGCAAACGGGACGATCCGGCGAAACGCGGCATCAGACGGGTACCAGCGATCGATCAAAATGATGCTGCCTGGTGGCTGTTTAGCCAGCACGTGCTGTGAAATCCAGGTACGGCTATCAGCAAAGCGCTCACAAATCTCCAACTCCAAATCCCGGGTTGGGTTTCTGACGAGTTTGTTAACGAGGGTCATTGTTTCACCCCTATAGGGATCGCTTTTACTCTCGCAAAGTCGGATCACCTTTTTGTTGTCTGCCCTCAGTACTTTCGTAACGGCCTCCAACAGTGTGGTTTTGCCGGTTCCCTTGGGCCCATCTAGAGAAACAAACAGCGGACGATTCATTCTTCACATAACGATTGATACACGGTTTTTTTTGCCCGGTTCGTTCGCTGGAACCGCTTGGCGCGACTACGCGAATCGAGTGGAGGGCCCCTTATGAACAGACATTGATTAACACTCTAACCGGTTTCTGGCTGACGGGGCTCAAAACCCAGGGCCAGCGAAGCTCGACACCTGTTCTGCAACATGGGCCCATTAGCCGAGACTTTGACAGCAGCGGAACTTAATACGAACAGCTCCGTATGCTACCCGCAGGCAGACAGAGACGCATTTATTGCCACTCTCCCGTCCCAGAGCAGGCTGCCAATCAGCTGCTAGTGTTAAAAGTACGTACAAGGCTTCAATACCAGACTTACTTGTGCCCCTCCCTCGCGTCCACAGGCGGAATACCATGAGATACAACCTGTTTGAGAATCAGAGAAACGAGATCATCCTGCTCGCCCGCATCCTTCTAATGATCCTTTTCATCATTTCCGGCTGGAGCAAGCTGACCAGCTTTGACGGTACCGTTGCTTACATGAGTTCACTCGGCGCGCCCATGCCCATGGTCGCTGCAGGGATTGCGGTCGTCATGGAGGTCTTTGCCGCTATAGCGATCGTCGTTGGGTTCTACACCCGCCCACTCGCATTTCTCTACGTCTTGTTCGTACTCGGTACGGCTCTGATCGGGCATCACTTTTGGACTATGGTTGACCCGGAGCGCGCGGCCAACATGACCCAATATTTCAAGAACCTCAGCATCATGGGCGGCTTGCTGCTGCTGGGCATTACAGGCCCCGGCAAGTATTCGATTGATGGCAGGTAATAAGCGCGCATAAGGGCCCGGCAACTGAAGTAGCAGATGATCCTGGTCGGCACATTCTTGTTCCAGCCCGTGCATGCCGGGCAAGGTACCCATGAGGCTGATTGTTATTGGAGTAACTGAATCATCGCCATCTGAGCGCTATTGATAAATACCGTAACTCCCATACTCAACATTACGAATGTGAATATTGTTCGCCGGAAAAATGCTGCATGAGCGCAACGCCCTTCGCCTGGAACGGATCCAGGTGAAGGGCGTTGCGCTCATGGTTCAGCCAAGGTGGATCGTGCCGAATAATACATTTGGCAAATGGGTTTAACGGGATGCAAGAACACCATTCAACTTCGCCACTTGCGTAGCCAATGCGTCCATCAGATCTGGCGACAAGCAGTCATAAGGTTCCAAACCGAGCTCGCGCAATTTTTCGCGAATTGCCTTCATGTCCTCCGGCGGAGTGCCGGTTTCGATGAGCGACGAAACGAAGGCTGCAAAGCCCGGTGCAGCCCAACCTTTTTGCGGGGAAAGCTCGGTATGCACGAAGTCCAGGCCGTAGAACGCATGGTCTTTATTTTCGATGCGGCCGAACATATGCGCATGGCACTCTTTGCAAGCATGTCGTTGGATAGTGGCGCGCTCGTCAACGATGACCAGCTTCTCAGCGTTCGCGATGACGCTGACTTTATCGCGAGGAACAACAGCCACGACCGCGAATTTCGCACCTGCGGGCTTCCAGCACTTGCTGCAGCCACAGGCATGATTGTGCAGAGTCTGGGCGTCAATCCTGATTTCAACCTTATCGGTCGGACACAGGCATTGCAGGGTACCGCCAGAGAAATTTGCAGCGCTTGGCGCTATGCCGTTATCCAGTGAAGGATGAAGCTTCAAATTGCTCAAAATAAACCTCCAGTATCAGTGAATATTCGAACTGGATCTGGAGCCTGAGCTCCAGGGTGCGGATCGGTATTTGATAGTGCCTTCATGCATCAGATCGAAGGCCTCATTAATACGTTCAAGTAGTATGGTATGAGTGACGAAGGGTGCCAGATTGATTTCGCCTGCAGCGGATTCGCCACCCGTTGCGAACAACCCTTCGGACTCGCCGTTCTACCGCCGCCCCTGGATGTTCACCCTCCTTCCCGTAGACCCAACCTCTGCCTGAGCAAGCGTCAACAGAACGTTATTTTTTCGAAATACCTCAAAACCCCTCGCAACCGTTAATCAGTTAGTCCGGTTTTTTGACGCTCCCCCGATACGCGGTCACAACTTTTGCCCTCCGCTGGGTCATAACTCGGTAGCTGTCGATGGAATATTGGCATCTTTCGAGGTTTTCGCCTGATACGGAGATAAGCTCATGATTTTCAATGTACAAAATTTTGGCGCCAAAGGAGATGGCATCACTGACGACACAGCGGCGATACAAAGTGCAATTGATGCGGCGGCCGCTGCAGGCGGGGGGCAGGTGTACATGCCATCCGGAACTTACATCGTTTCGGGAGGTGAGGAACCCTCCGACGGTTGCCTGATGCTCAAGAGCAACGTCTACCTGTACGGCGACGGCATGGGAGCAACCACCGTCAAGGTGGCTGACGGCTCCGACACCAAGATCACGGGGGTCATCCGCTCCGCCTATGGCGAGGAAACCCACGACTTCGGCGTCAGCAACCTCACCATCGATGGCAACCGTGACAGCACCACGGGCAAGATCGACGGTTGGTTCAATGGCTACATTCCCGGCGAAGCGGGCTACGACTCCAACGTCACCCTCGACAGTGTCGAGATCAAGGATTGCTCCGGGTACGGTTTCGACCCCCACGAGCAGACCGTCAACATGGTCATCAAGAACAGCATTTCCCACGGCAACGGCCTGGACGGCTTCGTGGCTGACTTCCTCAGCAACAGCACCTTCGAAAACAACATCGCCTACGACAACGACCGCCACGGTTTCAACATCGTCACCAGCACCCACGATTTCACGCTCACCAATAACGTCGCCTACGACAACGGCGGCAATGGCATCGTGATCCAGCGCGGCAGCGAGGACATCCCCTCCCCCAGCAACATCACCATTACCGGTGGAGAGGTGTATGGCAACGGCGCCGAAGGGGTGCTGATCAAAATGTCCAGCGAGGTGACGGTCAGCGGCGTCGACATTCACGACAACGCCAGCGCCGGGATACGCATCTACGGCAGTAACCACGTCGAGATCATCGACAACACGCTCAACAACAACTCCCTGGGCGGCCCCGTACCGGAGATCATCATCCAGTCCTACAACGACACCTTGGGTGTGTCCGGCAAGTACTTCAACGGCAGCGATAACACCATCCAGGGCAACATCATCATCGGCAGCGACCTGTCGACCTACGGCGTTGCGGAGCGCAACGAAGACGGCACTGATCGCAACGCCATCATCGGCAACACCATCAGCCACACCAGCAACGGTGCCACGCTGATCTATGGCGACGGCAGCTACGTCAGCGCCACGGTGCCGATGACCACCGTGCAAGGCACGGCTGGCAACGACACCCTGCTGGGCAGTGCCGCCAGCGAGATTTTCTACGGCGTTGCCGGCAACGACACCATCAATGGCGGTGCCGGTGGCGACATTCTGGTGGGTGGTGCAGGTATCGACAAACTCACCGGCGGTACGGGCGCCGATACGTTCCGTTTCGTCGCTCAGTCCGACAGTTACCGCAACGCAACCACAAGCTTCGATGACACCATCACCGACTTCGACGTCACCCAGGACAAGATCGACCTCGCTGGCCTCGGTTTCACCGGCCTGGGCAATGGCCGTGGCGGCACCCTGCAGGTCAGCTACAGCGCCAGCAGCGACCGCACCTACATCAAGGATTATGATGCCGACGCCAGTGGCAATCGCTTCGAGCTGATTCTCTCGGGCAACCTCGCCAGCACCCTCACCGCCAACAATTTCATCTTCAATCGCGTGATCACCGGCACCAGCGGCAGCGACTCGCTGTTGGGTAGCGATTCTGCCGACACCCTGCTCGGCCTGGCGGGCAACGACAACCTCAGTGGCGGTGCGGGCGATGACAAGCTCGACGGCGGCGCCGGCATGGACACCCTCACCGGTGGCGGTGGAGCGGACATCTTTGTGTTCTCCAATCGTCTGGACAGTTACCGCAACTACAACACCGGCGGTGCCAACCTTGGCGACCTGATCACCGACTTCGATACCACCGCCGACAAAATCGACCTCTCGGCCATGGGGTTCACTGGCCTGGGGGATGGCAAGAACAACACTGTGTACGTGGTGCTCAACAGTGCCGGCACCAAGACTTACATCAAATCCCTGACCGCCGACGCCAATGGCAACCGCTTCGAAGTGGCTTTGGACGGCAACTACCTCAACACGCTGACCAGCGCCAATTTCGTCTTTGCCACTTCGCCAACGGTCAACCATGCGCCGGTGGTGGCAACGGCGTTGCTGGATCAGAACGCGACCGAAAACACCCCGTTCAGCTACGCGGTGCCGGCCACCAGTTTTACCGATCCGGATAACGACAGCCTCAGCTACACCGCGACCCTGGCCGATGGCAGCGCCCTCCCCGCGTGGCTGGGCTTCAACGCCACCAACCTGACCTTCACCGGCACGCCGACCGGCACCGCGTCCGGCAATTACAACGTGCTGGTCAAAGCCACGGACCCGGCCGGTGCATCGGTCAGCGATAGCTTCGCCCTGGTCGTGGCCGATGCGCCCGCCAACACCATCACCGGCACCAACAATGCCGAAACCCTCAACGGCACGGCGGGTGCGGACTTGATCCTCGGCATCGGTGGCAACGACACGATCAAGGCCGGCACCGGCGCGGACATCGTTGACGGCGGTGCCGGACGCGATTCGCTGTACGGCGGCGACGGTGCCGACACCTTCCGCTACACCAACGTGCTCGACAGCTACCGCGACTACGACACCGGCGGTGTCACGGTCACCGACACGATTTATGACTTCACCATAGGCGTCGACAAGATCGATGTTTCGGGCCCGGGCTTTGAAGGCCTCGGCGATGGCCGCAATGGCACGTTGTACGTCACCCTCAACGCGGCCGGCGACAAGACCTACATCAAATCCGCCGAAGCGGATGCTGATGGCAATCGTTTTGAAATCGCCCTCAGCGGCAACTACCTCAACACCCTGACCGCCAGCGACTTCGTCTTCGGCGAGAGCGTCCAGCAGGACATTCTCTACCTGCCCACCCTCGGCCAATCCAATGCGCGCCTGCTGCGCATGACGGAGGACGACAATCAGTCCGGCACGTCTATGCTGGTCAACGACCTGGACCGCTACACCGCCTATGACGTGCGCAGCCAGTTCACCGATGCCAATGGCAACGGCATCGACATCGCGGTGGGCGGCAGCACGGTCACCGGCCTGTCGACGCTCAGCGCCGAGGAACTCAAGTTGTGCTGGTGGCTGACCGACACCAACCAACCCGGGGCTGCGCTGTTGCGCGCCGTGACGCTGCTGCGCGACCAGCTCACCGAACTGCAATCGATCGATAACGTCACCATGGGCATCATTTGGGGCCAGGGCGAGGAAGCCGCCCAGGAGATCGCCCGCGCCACGGACAAAGTAGCGGCAGCAGCGGCCTATAAGGCCGCGACCCTGAAGGTGTTCGATTACCTGCATGCCCAGTTCGGCAACTTCAACGTGTACTTGATGGAAACCGGTCACTACGAACAGGACGCGGCGCGTGCCCGTGGTTATTCGGAGGAGAAAACTGCCTCCATCGTCGAGGGGGTTGGCTATGTCCGCGCCGCCCAGGAAGCCATCGCCGCCGAGCGCGCCGACGTCAAGCTGGCGGTGGACTACACCGACCTGCCCTTGCGCCACGAAGTCGACCCGCTGGCGTATCCCGACGACGTCTGGCACCTGCACGAAGAGTCGGCCGAGATCGTCGGCCAGCGCCTGGCCGACTACATTGCCAATGACCTTGGCTTCCAGGGCAACTCCAACGACAACAACAGCGTGCAGGACATTTTCGACAACGCTCAGAACATGATTTCCGGTACCGACCAAGCGGATACCCTGGTGGGTAGTTCGGGCAACGACACACTGGATGGCAAACTGGGCGCCGACACCATGACCGGTGGCGATGGCAACGACGTCTATGTGGTCGATAACACGTCCGACCGCGTGGTGGAAACCAACACCTCGACCTCGCAGATCGATACGGTGCAGGCCTCGGTCAGCTGGACCCTGGGCGCTAACCTCGAGAACCTGGTGCTCACCGGTGTGTCGGACATCAACGGCACCGGTAATGAGCGGCACAACTTCATCACCGGCAATACCGCCAATAACGTGCTCGATGGTGCCGCAGGGGACGACAGCATGAGCGGCGGCGATGGCAACGACACCTATTATGTCGATAACGCCAACGACACCGTGATCGAGATCAACAGCAATGCGGCGCAGGGAGGGGGCGACAGTGTGCACAGCAGCCTGGCGGCCTATACCCTCGCCAACAACGTCGAGCATCTGTATGTCGATAGCACTGCCGCCGCCAATGGCACGGGCAACGCGCTGGACAATACGCTGTTCGCCGGAGCCGGCAACAACGTGATGGACGGGCGCGATGGCAATGACACGGTGTCTTTTGAACGGGCCCTGTCCGGCGTTACCGTCAACCTCTCGACGTCAGCGCAACAAAACACCGTGGGTTCCGGACTCGACACCTTGAAATCCTTCGAAAATCTGACGGGAAGCGCCTACGCCGACAGTCTGTCGGGCAACAGCGCCGCAAACGTTCTGAACGGGGGGGCGGGCAACGATACATTGGTGGGCGGTTCGGGCGATGACCGGCTGATCGGCGGTGCAGGCACCGACAACCTCACCGCTGGCACTGGCGCGGATACCTACGCGTTTGGTGCGCTGTCGGACATGGGCATCGGGGCTTTGCGCGATGTGATCAACGGATTCAAGAGCACCGAGGGCGATCTTCTGGATTTCACCGGCCTGGACGCCAACCCGCTGACCACCGCTGTCGACGCCTTCACCTTCGTTGGCAGCAACGCCTTCGACCCTGCCGACGCCACCGGCCAACTGCGCTTTGCCGATGGCATTCTTTACGGCAGTGTCGATGCCGACGCCATTCCGGAGTTCGAAATCCAACTGGTGGGTGTCCAGGAGCTGCACGCCAGCGATTTCACAGCCTTGGGTTAGGCTCACATCCTTGGGAGCGAGGCTTGCCCGCTCCCAAAGGGATTTGCAGTCCGAGGCAGATCTATTCCTGCCCCACGGTAACCACCTTCCAACTGTCATCTGGATCAAAGCGCTTCATCGATTCCGCCAACTTGTCACCACCGGGTCCCAAGTCTTTTTCGAACACCTGCCCTTCATGACTGATCATGAAACTCATCACCCCGGTGTCAGCGTATTTCGCCGGCCAGGCGATCAGTGCAAAACCACGGCTCATCTCGTCACCGATGAGGTAGCTATAGGCGCCGCCCGGTGCCGAAGGACCTTGGCCATCAAGGATGCGAAAGTGATAACCCTGCCAGTCTTCGCCGGCAATGGTTTTGCCGAACAAAGGACCCAGCGGGCTGATCTGACCGCTATCATCGTCCTCCCAATAAAGGCCGTCGTGCTTGCCGGCGGTGCTGAAGATTTTTTGCGCGTAGGCGAGTGCGCCGTCCCCGTCATGATCCACTGATGCATACTCCATCTGGACGTCATGATAAGTCAGCACTGATTGCACCGCGGCGAGTTCGTTGCGGCCAATTCGACGTGCACGGACTTCGGCGCTGCCGGCGTCGATGTCGAAGCGCCAACCGTTCGCGGCTTTTATCATGGGGATAGGCAGTGTCCAGTGTTCACTGCCAACCGACAGGACCGCCTTGCTATCGCTGGTTTTTTCAATGGCGTGTTGCTCGCGGTATTGCTTCAAAAACGCATCCACATCACTGCGCTGCACGCCTTCGCGCGGGATGAAACTGCGCCATTCATTACCCAGCAAATCGGTCAGGCGTGCCTGATCGGCGTATTTCGTCCCCAGTGCTTCGACGAACGCCTGGGCGGCCATTTCCGGGGTTGGAAATGCCTGCTGTGCCGTAACCATGCACGACCACGTCAAGCCGGCAGCGATCGCCATGACATGAAGGCGCAAGCCCATGAGTGCCTTCACTCGAGCATTGATTTTCAACGGCGGCCCCCCCTTTGACGCGCTGGTGGATTGGACGGCCGACTGACCTGATGGCCGGCTGGACGCGAGGCACTGGGGCGCCGGGCGGATGCCTGACTGACCTGGCCACGACTGGCTTGTGCGTTGGCCTGGGACGGTGAGCGCACGCCGGCGAATGCATTGTTGCGGGCACTGCCCGTGCTGCCCGTACTGGCAGCCGGTCGTTTTTGCGCAGTCTGGCGCCCTTGCAAATCGCCCTGCCCGCGCTGATTTACCTGAGTGGTCTGTTTCCTGGGTTGCTGATTCTCCCGAGTACTTCTGGCAGTGCCCTGGCTCCTGTCAGACGCCTTCGGTCTGTCTGTACCGGCTTGCATCCGATTGCCGGGCGATGTTGCAGACTGGGCTTTGCGCGCCGAATCACGGGCTTCGCGGTTGCTGGTGGCGGGTCGCTCGATACCGTGCTTGTCCATTGAACCACGGGCTTTTTCACGAGCCTGGGCTCGCTGGGCATTGTCCCCTCGATAGGCTTCACGCTGACGGGCACCGTCCAGTTGTCGGCCGTACTGTTCGCGGCTCTTACTGTCTCGATAGGGAACGCCGTCGCGATGAACAGCGTTGTGCTGCCAGTTGTTCTGATTCCGAGTGATCTGATTGTTGCGATTGATGTTGTTGTAGCGTTCGACGTCGATGTCGATGTCGTTGTTGTCCCAGTCACAATCACCCCATAACGAGCCGATGATAGCCACACCGGTACCAAAGGCCAGCCCGGCCAACAATGCCGAACCGGGGTAATAGGCCGGCGGCGGTGGATAGTACACGGGCGGCGACGCCGGATAGGGCCAGGTGCCGTAGGTTGTCGTCGGGTTATAAGTGGGTACGTAAACCACCTGCGGATCGGAGGGCTGAATGATGATCGTGGAGGTGCTGGTGGCCGGAGCCGGAGCTGCCGGTGTCGGTGCCGCAGCCGCCTGCACCGTCACGTTCTGATATTGGTTGCTCTGCAGGTTGCCTGCTGCCTGGGCCTGATGACGCAAGCGTTGCACGCCCCCCATGACATCGTCGGGCTGCGCCAGGAAGGCATCACCCAGGCGTTGTACCCAGACGGGATCCTGTCCCAGCGTTGCCATGACTTGTGGGAAAGCGACCAGCGCCTGCACGCTCGGATCCCAGGGCTGGTTCGCTACTTGTTTGACCGCATCATCGCCCTTGGTGTCCGGGTGTGCTTTAGACCAGGTTACCGCCTCGGCGATTTCCCCGGGGTACGTGGTGGCCATCAGCACCTGTGCGAGCAGTGGGTCCGGGTAAAGCGCAATAGGAGCCAGCATTTGATCCAGCTGCTCCTGGGTAAACACGGCATCTTTGGCCACCGCGGTGACGGGCGCTGTATCGGCAGCGCTTGTGGTCGCGCTCGCATCCAATGATTGCGCCAGGCAAGAAGATCCGCTCAAAAACAATACAGCTGACACCGCGTAAAACAATGGAATGCGCATTGCACCCCCTATGTGGTGAGGCAGGCTTGAGCGCCTTGATCGTTCCGCCCTTCCCTGCACCGTCGCGCCCGTCAAAGACGATACAGATTTTGATGCAATTACCCATTGTTGTTCAGGTTCAAGGGGTTATCTGGTAGCCCCGTTGCTGCATGCAACTGTTGTAGGCGGAAGCAGTAGCCGCCGGTTCTGCCCGGCGATCCTGGCGACGATCCTGACGTTGCCGAGATCCACCTACAACCGCACCTGCCACCGCCGCATCCTTGGCCTGGTTCTGTCGATATTCCTGTTTAACGTCGTCGTCTACCTTGTCATAAAGCTCGTCATGCTGACGACCGCGTGCTCCGGCAACCGCCGCACCGGCTACTGCGCCAGTAGCGGCACCACGGGCACGTCCACCTGATTGAGACGTCGTGCTGGTGCTTGTCGCACTCCCGGCCTGAGCCTGGCATGAGCTGATGTCCTGCTGAATCAATTCGGGGGACTGCCCTTTGAGCGGCGTTACGGTCTCGGCTGAAGCGCAAAGGCAAAATACCGAGACAATCGTAGCCAGACAGGGGGGGATGGATTTCTTCATAAAGCCTCCACTGCTATCAGTGTGCTTTGGATCTTTGAGTCTAGCTCAGCGTTTTGTGACTAACCCGGGCGCAATGTTCTTAGGGTGCAACTTCTAATTCCTTTTACTTCTGCCCCTCGAACGGGTGCGGCAAGTTTTGAGCACTGACTTACACTGCGATACACCCAATGCGAACAAATGACTGTTCAACGGATCAATAGCTCTCACAGCAATCCGGGTATCAGGTAATGAATCAGCCCCTCATGAAAACGCTCACCCGTCTGCTCGCTGCCAGCGTGTGCGCGGCGACGGGCACCGGTGCCAATGCCGCGCCTGCTTCACCAATCATCCAGACCAGCTTCGACTGCGCCACGGCAAGGGCATCCGTCGAAAAGGTTATCTGCCGCGATCCGCAACTAACGCAAATGGATATCGAACTGACGCGTCTTTATCGCCTGGCACTCACGGACGATCATTCAGTACCGCGTCCTGACAAAGTCATGATCGACCAGCAGTTCTGGGTCGAGGCCCGTAATCAATGTGCCTCCGAGCCTGCGCTCAAAGCGTGTGCGATCCGAAGTTATGCCGAGCGCGCGCACCAGCTACGCCAAGGCTCGGCCATTGCGAGAACCAAGGATCCGGACAGACTCACCGAAGGCCCACTGGCTTTTCGGTGTACAGGGCTGAACGCGTTGATTGCCGCCACTTTCTTTAACACGCAGCCTGGAGTCGTGTACCTGAAGTGGGCGAACGCCTCGATCACCCTGAACCAGGTGCAGAGCGATTCGGGAACCCAATACACCGGCAAGGATTACCTGGGGAATTACCGCTTCTGGCAAGACGGCAACAGGGTCCTTTTCCAGAAGCCAGGCTCAGGGGAAATGAGCTGTACGGCCGAGCCGGTCGGCTGAGACCGTCTCTCACGTGCTCGGCGATTTATGCCACGGATAGCCTTTGGCACTGAGTTCAAAGGCGTACTTGAACAAGCACTTCATGTACTCGCCATCGAATTTATGGAGGCGAGAAATGCGGAAGTCGGAGCCGATGTACGCCAGATTGAAGTCCGCCCCATCTTGCTGGGCAATCCGGTAAATTCGGTCCAGATCGCTGATCCCCTGAGTCTGGATCAATGCGCTGATGGCTCGACCGCCGATGCTCAAGGTTCGGCGCTTCGTTCCGGACCATTGCAGTTCCAGTTTGCCGTTGCGAATCACATAGAAATGCCGTTCACGGCGCAAACGCGCCCCGGGCACCTGGTTCAGCGCCATCACGGTGCCGGGAGGGTAAAGGAACACCTGCGTAAGGACACCTCCGTCCACGTGCATTTCCTGAAACGGGTGGCCGTTAACGTCCACATCAATCATGACGGGTGAGACGGCACCGGGAATACTCATCGACGCGACCATGATGTGGCGAAACAGCTCGAGCGCTCCCGGTGCCTGGCTGGAGGCAATAGCGCCCATGTTCCAGGTGACCGGGCGCCCTGAATCAAGGTCGGTGGTACCGATCATCAGCAGCCGTCCCTTGGCGTATTCCGCCGCGATCGCCGCAAGAATCTCGGCAGTGACGTGCTGTGCAATCAGTCGCGACAGTGGCTTGCTGTGCGCCATGCCATCGCTGGTAAGACGAGTCAGCATATTGCGCGCATGGAAAATGTCTTTTGGACCGACTGCATTGCAGATACGCACAATGACATCGTCGTACTGGGGCCCCAGGTAGGCAAACGGGGCGACCAGGGCGCCAGCGCTAATGCCGGTGACGACTTTGAACACAGGCCGAGTCCCATGCAGGGTCCATCCCGCAATGATGCCCCCCGCGAATGTGCCGGCATCACCGCCGCCCGAAACGGCCAGCATATTTGCCCGCGGCAGGATGTCGTTCGGTAGCCCTGCGCTGGCGAGCGTCTCAGCCTCTCGAAGGTTGGCCTGGCTCACATCCCGAATGAACGGCGTCAGGTCCTGGTCCAGCCAGTAGCGAGCATCTGGAATGCCCGGGATGAGTGCTTTTTCCGTTAACGTTGGCGGCACCGCATCACGGCGTTGCAGGCACGCTTGACGCAACATGTTCAGGGTTGAGGCGCTAGGTCTGAGCTGGAATGGTTTCAACACGCCTCCTCCGGCCCCTGCAATTGGCAGAGCCCGTCACGCACACTCGACACAGCCTCTCAATGGCGAGTGGCCTGAACATCTTTCATGCTAGCGCAAGCTCAGGCAGTCATAACGTTGGTGGGACGTCCGGTCTGTAACGCGCGTTTACTGCTTTGTCCGCCCCGGAATGGCGATACGACTGGTCGTTTTGACCTCACGCAACGCAAGACTTGACTGGATAGAGGCGATACCGAGTTGTCGCCTCAATACGCTCTCGACGAAGTCACTGTAGCTATCAAGATCCTGAGCCAGTACTTGCAAAAGGTAATCGGCATCCCCCGTGATCTTGTGGCAAGACAAGACCTCGGGGAGCTGCATGATGACGGCTTCAAAGGCTTCGGGGGTGTGGTCAGTGTGCGTGGCAAAGCGAATATGCACGAACGCCATAATATCCAGGCCCAGTTTTCGCCGATCCAGGTTGGCCTGGTAATCCTTGATCACCCCCTCCTCTTCCAGTCTCTTACGTCGCCGCCAGCATGGCGTCAGGCTTAGCGACAGCCGTTCACTCAACTCGGCGTTGGAAATGCTGGCGTCTTCCTGCAGCAAGGCAAGGATGGAAAGGTCGGTATCGTCTAGTAATGCGCGTTGAGTATTTTTTTTCTGCATGGCGCCATCCAAGGGTAAATATTCCCGATTACGCTAGCAGAGCGAGAATGAAAAGCAAAGAAAGTGCATCCGAACCAGAACAAACTATTGGCACTGGACCACAATGACGGATGCGTTTTAATGCTTACAGTTTTTAGCGATTCTCATCGACTGCACCATGGCACTGAACTAAAGGACGGCGTTCTCAAACCTTCCTTCGAACAGCCAAGCCGAGCGGATACCGTTCGCGACCGAGTCCAGCACGTCGGGCTCGGCGATATCATCGTCCCGCGAACGTTTGACCGGGCGTGCTACGTCAATGCACACAGTGAGCGCTATGTTTCCTTTCTGGAAAGCGCGTGGTCTGAATGGACAGCAACCGGACGGGCGCATGACGCCCTGCCCCTGGTCTGGCCGGTACGCGACTTGTCCAATGAACAAGTCCCCGCGTTCATTGATGGCAAACTCGGTTTCTTTGCCATGGATGCCGGCTCGCCGATCACCGCGACCACTTGGGATGCAGTCAAAACCAGCGCGGACATTGCCCTCACCGGCCTATCGTTGATCAACGAAGGTCAAAACAGCGCCTTTGCCCTGTGCCGTCCACCCGGCCACCATGCCGCTCGTGAATACATGGGTGGTTACTGCTACCTGAATAACGCGGCCATCGCCGCGCAACATGCACTGACTCAAGGTGCAAAACGTGTCGCGGTGCTGGACGTCGACTTCCATCATGGTAACGGAACGCAAAACATCTTCTATAACCGCAATGATGTGATGTTTGCCTCTCTGCATGGAGAGCCGTCGGTTTCTTATCCTTATTACTCAGGTTTCAGTTCCGAATGCGGCACCGGTGCCGGCGAAGGTTATAACCTGAATTATCCGTTACCGAAAAATACCACGTGGCAGAGTTACCAGAACGCCCTGATGCATGCCTGCAAAAAACTTCGGAGCTTCTCGCCTGAGTTGCTAGTTATTTCCTTGGGTGTCGATACCTTCAAGGACGATCCGATCAGCCATTTTCTTCTGGAAAGTGATGACTTCTTTGGCATGGGTGAAATTATCGCCACTGTTGGCGCCCCTACGCTCTTCGTCATGGAAGGTGGATACATGGTCGATGAAATCGGTATCAATGCGGTCAACGTACTTCATGGATATGAGAGTAAACAATCCTGAGTTTTGAAGACCGATATAACCCCCTCGACTTACAGTTCAGAGAGAACACATATGACTCTATTCATAGACGTTGATCATGCGGCGACGCTTTTTCGAAAAATCGGAATCGGTAATGCCATCAGGGAAATGGCGCTCTACATCAAAGCCGACTATTGCCGTTGGGCTGACTTTGATAAGTCCCCACGTACGGCCAATCACTCCGATTCCGGGGTCATCGAGTTGATGCCGACCGACGACGGCATGCAATATTCATTCAAATATGTGAACGGCCACCCCGCCAATGCCAGCAACAATCTGCTGACAGTCATGGCCTTTGGTGTTTTGGCGGACGTTGATAGCGGATACCCCACAGTCCTCAGCGAACTCACCCTGACCACCGCGGTTCGCACAGCGGCAACGTCCGCCCTGGTAGCCCAGTCCTTGGTACGCAAGGGTTCGACACGCATGGCCATTATCGGAAATGGCGCCCAGAGCGAATTCCAGGCCATTGCCTTTTATGAAATGCTCGGGATCAACGAGGTGCGGATATTTGATATCGACAGCGCTGCTTCATTGAAACTGAAACAAAACCTGGAAAGCTATACCGGCATCAATGTCACCGTAGCCGCCTCGGTGCACGAAGCCGTCAAAGGCGTTGATATCATCACCACCGTCACAGCAGACAAGGCCTACGCGACAATTTTGACGCCCGACATGATCGAGCCGGGCATGCATATCAACGCAGTTGGCGGTGACTGTCCCGGGAAAACCGAACTTCACGTAGATATCCTGCGCGACGCCCGGATCATTGTCGAATTTGAACCGCAGACGCGCATTGAAGGCGACATTCAGCAACTGGACGCCGACTTTCCTGTTATCGAATACTTTCGCATCGTTCGGGATAACGAACCAGGCCGAGAAAGTGACACGCAAGTCACAGTATTCGACTCGGTGGGGTTTGCGCTTGAAGACTTTTCTTCACTTCGTTATTTGCATGACCAAGCTGGCAAATACGCGATCGGTGAAAATATCCATCTTGTCCCCACGCCAGCCAATATAAAAAACCTGTATCAACTGATTGAGGGCAACGCTAACTGATTAACCGCTACTGCAAGAGTGCTCACCCTGCAAGGCGCAATACATACAACAATAAAATACACGCACTATTTTTCTGCCAAAACTCAAAAAACATAAAATCAAGAGGTTTTGTGATGAAATCAGATACGCATGAAATAACTGAACAACCCGCATTACAGCGCACGCTCAGCAATCGCCACATTCAACTAATGGCCATGGGCGGCGCCATTGGCACGGGGCTGTTCATGGGCTCCGGCAAGATCATCGCCCTGTCCGGCACCTCGATCATACTTATCTATATGATCATCGGTCTTTTTGTTTACTTCGTCATGCGTGCCATGGGAGAACTGCTTTTATCTAACCTGAACTTCAAAAGCTTCGCTGACTTTGCCGGGGCCTACCTCGGCCCTCGTGCGGCCTTCTTTCTCGGTTGGTCATACTGGTTGAGCTGGAGCGTGGCCGTTGTGGGAGATGCAGTAGTCGTTGGGGGCTTCTTTCAATACTGGTTCCCTGATGTACCGGCCTGGATCCCCGCCATCGGCATGATGCTGACCCTGTTTGCCTTGAATGTGCTCACCGTCAAACTGTTCGGCGAGGTTGAATTCTGGTTCGCGATCATCAAGATAATCGCAGTCGTCACGCTGATCTCCGTCAGTGTGCTGCTGATTGCCAGCTCCTTCGTCTCACCCACGGGAGTCACGGCTTCCCTGACGCACCTGCTGGACAAGCAGGCCGCTTTCCCCAACGGCCTGTTCGGCTTCTTCGCCGGCTTTCAGATGGCGATCTTTTCGTTCGCGGGCACGGAGTTAATTGGCACTGCGGCCGCCGAAACCAGGTCGCCCGAAAAGACGCTGCCCAAAGCCATCAATTCCATACCGCTCAGGATCATCCTTTTTTATGTTCTGTCCCTGGTCTGCATCATCGCGGTGACCTCGTGGCAGCAGGTATCGCCCAACAAAAGTCCCTTTGTCGAACTGTTCCTGATCGCGGGTTTTCCAGCGGCGGCCGGCATTGTCAACTTTGTGGTGCTGACCTCTGCGGCGTCATCCGCCAACAGCGGCGTGTTCTCATCCAGCCGCATGTTGTTCGGCCTGGCCGACCTGGGTAACGCACCCGGTATTTTCAGACGGCTGTCGAAAAACAGCGTTCCGCTCATCAGCCTGGCCTTCACGACCTTTCTGATGCTGCTGGGGGTGCTGCTGCTGTTCATCATCCCTGAAGTCATGACTGCTTTTACCATCGTGTCGACGGTGTCGGCCATCCTGGTGATCTTTACCTGGTCGACCATCCTGGCGTCCTACATCGCTTATCGCAAAGCAAGGCCCGACCTGCATGCGCAATCCCGATACAAAATGCCTGGAGGCGTGCCGATGGCCTGGTTCTCCCTCGCATTCCTTGCATTTGTACTGTGCCTGCTTGCTCTTCGGCCAGACACCCGTCTTGCACTGTGTGTAATGCCTGCATGGTTCATTTGGTTGGCCATCGCCTACCAATTCTCACATTTCAGGAGCAGTAACCAAGCTAGTCACGCGGCAGGGTCACTTCTCAAAGAATGATTCATTGCCCACCAAAACCTGTACGCAAAAACCTGCACGCAAAAAAAGTCCCGTGACCGAATGAGGCACGGGACAAGAAATTGGTTGGTTGCGGCCAACCAAAGGAGCATTTTTAAAAAGCGGTTACCGGTTACAGGCATTCCTGCGCGGCACGTTCGAAACTCGAAGGCATGAAGTTCGATGCCAGCAAGTGGCGCTCATACAAAAACACCTTGCCGCCATTCGGGGCCTTGTAGGCTTCGAGAACGTTGTCTGCCGCGACTTTGCTCGGCACCACGATCCGGTAGCTGCGCTGGGTTTGCGAGACCGTCGGGTTCAGTGCGCTGCCCTGCAACTTCGGTATCACGCAGTCGGCGTACTCGGCAGGCGTTTTTTTCGTCTGCAAGGTCTGCGTCGGGTCGTTCGGCGCGGAGGCACAACCGGCCAGCAGCAAGGAGGCGAAAGCCATGACAGGAACAAATAAAGGGCGCATCGGTGAAGTCCTGAAAATAAAAAGTCTGGTTCATTGAGCAGCGTCTTCGATGGGGGCGATTTTCCACCTTTGCCCAACAAACCAGAACTTGCGTTTCTCGATTGTCACTATTACTTGAACCGATAGTTACGCCGCGCTATCGCAGGTCAGCTCTTGATGGTTTCAGGAAGCTTGGCGATCACCTTGATCTCGAACTCAAAGCCATACAGCCACGTGACTCCGACGGCGGTTAATGTCGGGTGCGGTGCGTTACCCCAGAACTCCGGCACAACCTTCCAGATCGTTTCGAACTTGTCTTGCGGATCGACGATGAAGACGGTGACGTCAATCACGTCGTCGAAGGTGCAACCGGCAGATCCCAGGATCGCGTTCAGATTGTTAAATGCGAGCCGAACCTGGGTCTCCAGGTCGGGCTCGGGTGAGCCGTCTTCGGTACTACCGACTTGCCCCGAAACGAATAAAAAGCCATTGGACCGGATAGCCGGCGAATAGCGATTGCGCTCATAAAGCGCTTGGCGTCCGGGCGGAAAAACAACATCACGCTTGCTCATAAAGTGCCTCCTTCAACGGATCAAAGCCGACCCGCAATTAATGATGAAAGAGACTTTAAGGACTTGTGCCTGCCCGATAAACGAGCAACTGTAGCCATCACTGTTTGTAAAACCCAAACAATCCAATAGATATCCGGGGCAGAAATGGACCGTTTCGATGCGATGCTGGCATTTGCTCGGGTGGTGGAAACGGGCAGCTTCACCAAGGCGGCCGAAACACTGCATATGAGCAAGACGACTGTGACGCAACTGGTGCAGCAGTTGGAGGCCCGGTTACGCGTCAAATTACTCAACCGCACGACGCGCAAGGTCAACGTAACAGCCGATGGCGCGGTCTATTACGAGCGCGTCGTACGTTTGCTAGCCGACATGGACGATGCCGAGACTAGTCTGTCCAGCGCCTCGGCCCTGCCCCGGGGCCGGCTGCGAGTGGATGTGCCCAGCCCGTTGGCCAGCATGATTCTGGTGCCGGCGATGCCTGCGTTTCATGCTCGATACCCTGACATCCAGATCGACATGGGTGTCAGCGATCGCATCGTGGACATGATCGGTGAGCATGTAGATTGCGTTGTGCGCGGCGGTGAACTAACCGATCAGTCTCTGATGGCCCGGCGGGTAGGCGAACTCCAGTTGGGCGTTTATGCGGCACCGAGCTACCTGGAGCGCCTCGGTACGCCGTCGCATCCGCAGGAGCTGGAAGATTCGCATCATCGTGTCGTCGGCTTCCTGTGGGCACGCACAGGCAAAGCCGTGCCTTATGCCATGCGCCGCAACAGCGAGAGCGTCCATATCAAGGGGCGCTACGTGCTGGCGGTCGACGATGGTAATGCCTACATCGCGGCCGGCCTGGCCGGCCTCGGAGTTCTTTGGCTGCCAGACTACATGTCCAAGCCATACGAAGCGCGCGGCGAGTTGGTCCGTTTGTTCGAAGATTGGCGCCTCGATCCGATGCCGATCTATGTGGCCTTTCCACCGAACCGGCATATCAGCTTCAAGTTGCGCGTATTCATTGATTGGGTCGCTGAGTTGATGGCACAGCATGCGCCTGTCACGGACCGGCATGACCCGTAAGACGACAGGAATCTGACCCGGATAAAACCAAGCCCCGCCAAAAGCGGGGCTTGATGTATTTCACTCGGCATCAGGGTTTACGCCCGCCGCCGGGATATTGCCCTCCTCCTTTCTTGCCTGCGTCAGAAGATTTCTCTCTGTCTTCGACAAAGTTGTCTGGGCGTCCTCCTCCCTGTCCGCTGCCAGAACGATTGGTATCACTGGATTGACGGCCCCCTGAGGCCTGTCCACCTTTTTTGCCGGCATCGGGGGAGCGTTGCGGATCGTTCATCATACCGCCGCCCGACTCCCCGCCTTTTCTACCGGTTTCGGAGGCTTTTCCAGGGTCATTGGCAAAATTGCCTGGGTTCTTGTTTCCGGTGTTAGCCATTTCCATTCTCCTCATTGTTATTCACGAGCCTTCGTCGTCGGCTCGTCTAATTCCGAGGTTTTCTGCGATTGAAAGTTTGAACTGATCTGTCGCTCTTGCGACAAGCGGATCGGGATGATTAGTTCCAGAAAACTCCGGATGCGGCGACTAATGGGTGTGAGTAAAACGAGATAAAAATGGGTTCGGCTTATACAAATTGATGAAAGAAAAGCGCGTTGAGGTCTGGCATCATTCAAGCAGTTACGCTGAACTGTCAGCTCTCTAATTTATCCTGTGTGGAGGTACGTCGATGACCGAGCACATCGTCCACTTTCATTGCCAGATTGATCAGGGCACGATGGAACGCTTCAGGGACTGCTGCCTCGACGCTATCGACCAGGGCGCCTCCTCCTTACTGCTGAATCTCTCCACCAGCGGCGGCAGCACCAATTTTGGTTTCGCCCTCTATACCTTCCTTAAATCCCTGCCGGTGCCGCTGTGCGCGATCAATGCCGGCAACATCGAGTCGATGGGCATCATCATGTACCTGGCCGCCGGCCGACGGATCACCGCGCCCCATTCGCGGTTTCTGATTCACCCCATGAATTGGTACTTCAGCCAAAGCTCGGTCGACCATCAACGGCTGCGCGAATACCTCTCAAGCCTGGATAACGACCTCGCGCGTTATGTGCAAATCTTTGCCCTGGAAACCGCCCACGCGGATACCAAACTGGACATTTTCCATTGCCTTTCAGCAGAAGAAAAAGTAATCGCGGCGCATGAATCCCTGGCCTACGGAATCGCCCACGAAATGCATCAGATGGTGTTTGCCGATAACGTCAAACACTGGAAAATCAGTGGCGGCTGACGCATGTTCCAGATGGCACCGATACCGATATGTCAGGTGCCCGAAATGGGGTGAATATCCAGGGTCATTCCGTCACTCAATATGAGTTTCAAATCCTTGATAGTACCGGCCACACGGTCCTTGAACACCGGCTCGTCTTCGGGATCAAGTACATCGTAGATAAAGCGATTGCCCTCAAGCCAGCCGATGGCCGTGTGCAGTTCGGGCGCGAGGTAATACTTGCCGTCCAGAAAAAAACCGGCAAACGGTTCGACCCTTTCCCGATTCTCGATTTCGTAGCGCACACCTGGGGTCATGCCTGTGGATTCATCAATCATGATGCGTACCTCGTCATGGTGCCTGATCTTGGCGTTCGGCCCGTTTCAGGGCATCGATAAACCGGGCTCGGCGGGACGCCTGTGCATCAGACCTCCCGCCTTGCCCTGATACCTGTCAAGAAGTCCCCAAGCCACGTGACAGATCGGCTGGGGTTTCGGACGCGGTCTTGCGCATCTCGCCCGTTTCTCCCGCGATTGACGCGTGGGGCTCCGTGGTTTCCATCACCTTTTCGCGCACCGCCTCATAGCCCTCCCGTGCTTGCTGTTTGACCTTGCCGGTGAGGCTTGCGCTGGTCCTGCCCAGATAGCGACGCTCCGTCGCGGTGGTCGGTAGTGCTGCGCCCAGCAACGCTCCCACCGCTATACCGAGCGCGGCCATCATCAGTGGCTGCTCTTTAAGCAGATGACTGAACTGGTCGCCCATTTCATGAGTCCTGCGCGCCAGGCGATCACTGGTGTCATGCACGGCGTGACTGAGGTGATCGGTCTTCGCATGCAGGCTATCGCTCAGGTGCGCGGCCTTACCCTTGACCGCCTGATAGCTGTCCTTGAGCGAATCAGTGGTGTTGTGCAGACGCTGTCGGGCGCTGTCCATGCCATCGGCGAGCCCTTCGGCCAAGTCATCGGCCCAGTCGACATCCGGCTCGACGCGATATTCCCGGGGCGTTGGCGGGCGATTCTGGCTCATCATCAACCACATCAGCCCGACCGAGGTCAGCACCGCGGGCACGGGGTTGTTGCGCACACTGGTGCCCAGGTTGGTCAGGAAGGTCGAGCCGTTGCTTTGCATCATCAGCAGCGCCTGATCGAACATCTGGCCAGGGGTAAACTTGCTTTCCAGCGCGTCGACGATATGCCCGATGTTCTCCCGTTGCGCATCGATTTCACGCTCGATGGTTTCCGGGCTCTTGGCCGCTTCGGTTTTGAATTCTCGGTTCATGACACTTTCCTCCGCAGGGCTTCCTGGTCTTTGTTCAACGCGTCCAGGGTGCGATCAGGCTTGAAGTGGGAAGGCTCGAATTGTTTTTTGCCTGCCTGCAGCATCACGAACCCGATGACCATCACCACGACGCCGACAATCAGCGCAGCCAGCCAGGGCGCCATCACCAGGCTCAAGGCATAGACGGCCGCCATCAGCACAATGATGAACCCGGCGAGCAGCACAATGGCGCCGCCGGCGACCCCGGCAATCCCTGCTTTCAACGTCGTCAGGCTGGCCTGTAATTCCACCTTGGCCAACGCCAGCTCCTTGGTGAATAACGCCGGTACTTCCCGAGTTAACTGGCGCAATAAACCGACCACGGAAGCGTCATGATCAACCGTCGTGACAGACGGTGTGACGGGTGGTGTGGGTTGCAGTTCTGGATCGTTTCTGTTCATCACCGTTCTCCTGTGAAGGGGCTGGACCCCGGCATTGAGGAACTATCGCCACGATGGTCGGGCGCACTCGGCGAGGACGGCGTGATGCCAGTGGCCAACCCGGGCGACAAATCGCCTCCAGATGGCATCGATGTTTCATACAGTCCTTGCGAGCCATCGCCACTGAACGTGGGGGTGCTGCTTTGGGCGGCGAACTCACGGTCGGTCGTTATCGGCAGGGTCGCCGTGCCCGCTTTAAGGAACCGCGACAGACCGAACCCCACCGCGATGCTGCCGACAATGAACAACCCTGGATTTTCGCGTGCCAAGTCAGCGCCATCGTGCAAAAGCTCTTCGGCACTTTTACTGCGCAGTTTTCCCGCCAGGCTGCTCATGCTATCGGCCATGTCTGCCAGGTAGTCGGACATCCCGAACGTATCGTTTGTCCTGATCTCGGAAACGACGGACTGGGCGCCTCTGGCCAATGCTTCAATCTGATCCGCTGCGGTATCGCGGTATTGACCGAACTGCTCATCGGCCTGATGCCGTGCATCGCCTATCGCTTCGGTAACCTCCTCCTTTAAATGCTGAAAGTTTTGTTCGGAGCCTGCGGGATCCCGAGGGGCATCCGGTTGTCCGGTCCTGCTGTCTGGAATAGTCATGTCATCCCTCGCCTTCGTAATGAACACGTCAGGAAGTGGCCGCGGTGTGCCCGCGGTGGTGCTTCATTGCAGATGACGAGGGTGTCTGGCAGGGAGTTCCAAGCAGATGATGAAGTGATAAAAAGCGCGCTCGCGGGAGCGCAACCCTGTGGGAGCGAGCCTGCTCGCGATAGCGTCATGTCAGTCGATATCTTCGTTGCCTGACACTCCGCTATCGCGAGCAGGCTCGCTCCCACAGGATTGCGTTTTATTCACTGGTATCGGGTGGATGCATCCCGTAACAAAAAATCTGCTAAGTTGTACGATGACAGACGAGATACCTATCTCTCGTCTGTCATCCCTATAACAACAAGGAAAAAATACCCATGAAAAAAACGAAATTGCTTATCGGCTTCTTGTGCCTCTTCAGCGGCTATGTGATGGCAGCCCCCTCCTCGGGCGAGAAGGATGTCGCTGTGGCGGTAGACCATCTGACGCAAGCCATGCTGACCAAGAACATTCCCCAACTGAATGCGCTCACTGCTGAAAACCTCACCTACGGCCATTCCAACGGGAAAATCCAGGACAAGAAAGCGTTCATCGCCGACATCGAAACCGGAAAAAGTGCTTTCAAGACACTGGAGATGCAGGGCCAGACCATCACGCTGTCGGGTGATGTGGCATTGGTCCGGCATCATTTTTCGGCACAAGCCATCAAGGGCGAAGAGATAGTTCCGACGGAAATCGAGAACTTCCAGATCTGGCAGAAACAGAAGGGCAAATGGCTACTGGTCGGACGACAAGCGTTCCGTTTCTGAAATTGAGGATGTCGATGATCGTTCCCACGCTCTG